>CAMOIA010000049.1 GCA_946615785.1 uncultured Clostridia bacterium | reverse complement strand
ACGGCTACGTCACCATCGACGGTCAGCTCCGCGACCAGGTGAAGCGCTACGGCGACGACTTCACCCTGAAGATTTACACTTCCGTTGATCAGCTTGCCAAGAAGGGCACCGCTTACGAAATCGGCGAACCGATCGCGACCGAAGACTTCGGCGACGCCATCTTCTTCGAAATCAAGGGCAAGGTTCAGTATCATTGGTCCATCGGCGCCTCCAAGGCCGGCGGCTACAGCATCTACTGGACGCTGCAGGACTACTGGCGCTACGAGACCCGCTGGAAGCTGTACCGCAACAGCCTGCGTGACATCGTTGACCTGCTGGCTGCCGAATAATCCAATCGGGTAAGCAATTTGGGAACGTCCCTTCGGGGGCGTTCCTTTTTTGCATCTGTTTTTGCAGGAACCTCTGCCCCGATCTGCACGCTGTCGGCCCCGCCAAGCAACGCGAACAGCCGATTTTGCATCCCTTCTTAGCCTGCAAAGCAAGCCTTCGCCTTCACGGGTTTGCTTTTGATTTGCAGGCCTTTCTGTCGTGAAACGAAAACAGGCACCCCGGATGGATCCGGGATGCCTGATAACACGTTGTAAGCCTACTCGTCCATTCTTCGGTCCGTCATCTGTTTCGTCTGATCACGTCCCGTATAGATGACAGCATTCACTTTGGAGACCACCATGCTTTACAAAGCTTATGCCTTTTTCTTTTCAGGCTTTGCTACATGATATTCAGCCTTCGGGTCGTACAGCACCACTTCCGGCGGCGTCTCCAGCATCTCAGGGTGATTGAGACAGCGGTTCATGGTGGTGAAGAAGCGGGCGAAATGCGCGCCGCTGCTCACGCGCTCGTCCGCGGTGATGCCGATGGGCAGGAAGCGCTTCATGCGGGCTTCCCCATGCTCCACCACGGCCTTTTTGAGCGGCGTGCCCATGCCAAAGAACAGGGACGTGGAGCCGAAGTTGTAAATGTGGTGGTTCACGTGGTGCAGTCCGATGGAGGCGTTGTTGGTGATGAACATGGAGGTGTGGAAGGGCAGGCTGTCCAGCAGCGCGCCGGGGCACAGGCCGTAGCGGTCCAGGAGCCGCACCAGCGCCACGACCAGCGTGGCCAGGCCCGGCACCGCCAGGACGAAGGAAGCCAGCTTGTCGGCGAAGTTCTTGGCCTCTTCCCCGCGGTTTTTCTCAATGGCTTCGTTCATGCGGTCGCGCACATCATACAGCGTGTCCGTGGGGTCGAATTTGATTTTGACCGTGGTTTCGCCCTTGTCCGCGTCCTGCGGGTCGTGCAGCACGCTGAAGGATACCGTGCAGTTTTTGCGGCTGTAATACTGCTTGTTCATGATGAAGCGGTTGATCTCGGGGTGCTGGCTCACCGCGCGCACAAAGGCCGCGATGATGATCTGCATATAGGTCACCTTTTCGCCCTTGATCGCCTGCGCGGCGATGTAGCGCGTGAGCATTTCAAAATCCACCTCGTGCTGCAAAAACACCATGGAATCCACGCGCGTGGGCATCAGGTAGGGGGTGATCCGAACAATGGGCTCAATATCGCTGATCCTGCGTCCGTCAGGCCGAAATCCGAACATAAGCGTTTCAACTCCTTTGCATCGTTCACAATTATTGTACCTGTATGCCCACATTTGTCAAGCGCAAGTCCAGGGAATCGCAAGCGATGCGAAATCCCGCTCAGGTTCTGCTTTTTGTATGAAAGCCTTCTGATTCCTGAAAGAAGAGCATGAAAAAAGGACGTCCCGGCAATCGGGGCGTCCTTTGAAAAATCAGTTTCTGTCTCAGTCGAGGTCGTCTTCCACCAGGTTCAGAGCGGGCTTCAGGGAAGCACGATAGGCCCTCCACTTGGGCTCGTTCTTCCAGTAGTCCTGCAGGCAGTAGTTGATGCACAGATAGCTCTGCACCTTCTTGCCGGTGGGCTTGCCATCCTTATCGAGCACGTCCACCATGACGGGCTTGCCGGTCAAAGGATCCAGTTCCTTCACCTTGCCGCTGCCGACGTTCTTGTGGTAGGTGCAGTTGCCGCTCACGGAAACCAGCACAGCCTCGGCGCCTTCCAGATCTTCTTCGATGTCGATTTCGTCGCCGGCTTCAAAGACCAGGCCCTTGCCGTTGAGGGAAGCGAGGGTGGGATACACGCACACGCGGGTATCGCTGGTGCGGTAGATCTCGCCATCCTTCAGGCGGCCGTCCACGATCAGCACGCCGTCTTCAACGGTGGTCCACACAAGGCCCACGATGACGCCGGACGCGGTGGCGAGGGGATACACGAGGGTGCCGTCTTCGGTCAGGTCCACGGGGATGACGTTCTCATCGCGATAGGCCTTGCCGGTAATCTGCTCCACTTCGTAGCCAACGCCGAAGAAGGTGGTGTTGACCCATTCGGGGGAACGGAAATAGTTGGTGATGTGGCCGGGAGTGGTGTTGTAAAGCGGATCATCCGTCGCCACCAGGCACACAGTATCGTTGTAATCAAAGGTGAAACGGGCATAACTTGGCAGATTGTCGCACCATTCGTTCACGGAAGCGAAGGCGGGCACCGCGCACGCTGCCAGCAGGATCGCGGCCAATACCAGGCTCACAAGTTTCTTCATCGTGAATCTCCTCCTATTGTTTGGCATGTGCCAAATTCACAATTTATTCACAATATGAGTGTATCACATTTTTTTGCGTCTTGCAATAGGAAACCATGTAACAAGTCAAAATGTAATAAAATTGTGCGCTTGCCTTCCAAGGACGACTTGAAATCGACACATCCCCGCCGGTTTCCGTAATGAATCCGAAAGGGATTTTCAAACTTTTCCGCCGCCAAAAGTTTTGCGCCGCAAAAAGCGCGATTTTCCGTGCCGCAAAGTGCCAGAGGGCTCTCCTAAGTTGTCATTTTCCCGCCATGTGATATAATGAAGGCGGATCCGGCCTCACGCGGCATTGCCGCGCCAAAGCGATACAGGGACAGGCCGGAGGAGGTCAGGGTATGGCGTATGATTTAAGCGGGCCGCTTGTGATCGGCATTTCATCCAGGGCGCTTTTCGACCTGGAGAAGGAAAACCGCATTTTTGAAACCGAGGGCCTGGAGGCCTATTCGAACTATCAGCTGGCGCACGAAAAAGAACCGCTCCCGAAGGGCGCCGCCTTTCAGCTGACGCAGGCGTTTCTGCGCCTGAACGATCTGATTCCCGACAAACGGCTGGTCGAGGTCATCATCATGTCCCGCAATTCGCCGGACACGAGCCTTCGCATTTTCAATTCCGTCGCGGCCTACGGCCTTGACATCACGAGGGCGGCGCTCGTCGGCGGCGCGGAGGTGACCCCGTACCTGAAGGCGTTCAAGGCGGACCTTTTCCTTTCCGCCTACGGGCCGGACGTGCGGGAGGCCATCGACGCCGGCCTTGCCGCGGGGCAGATCCTGACCGACAGCGCGCGCTCTGACGGCGGCGCGGACGACGGGCGCATCAACATCGCCTTCGACGGCGACGCGGTGCTCTTTTCCGCCGAATCCGAGCGCATTTTCCAGTCCAGCGGCATCGAGGCTTTTCAGGCGCATGAGCGCGCCGAGGCCGACGTGCCGATGAACGAAGGCCCTTTCGCGCATTTTTTAAAGCTGCTTTCCAACCTGCAGGCCATGTTCCCGCAAAGCGCCGCGCCCATCCGCACGGCGCTGGTAACCTCCCGCGGCGCGCCCGCGCACGAGCGCGCCATCAAAACCCTGCGCAACTGGAACGTGCGGGTGGACGAGGCCTTCTTCCTCGCCGGCGCGGGCAAGCGGGACGTGCTGAAGGCCTTTGGCGCGCACATCTTTTTTGACGATCAGCGCGTGCACACCGATCCCGCCTCGGAGGTGGTGCCTTCGGCGCTTGTGCCCTACCGCATGGGGGACGACCCGAGGGAGGGAAAGGCATGAGCGCAAATTCCAGGCCCGTCGGGGTGTTCGATTCCGGCGCAGGCGGCATCAGCGTGCTCAAAACCATGACGCGCCTTCTGCCCCGGGAAGACTTTCTGTTCTACGGGGACGACAAAAACGCCCCCTACGGCACCAAGGGGCCGCAGGAAGTAAGAGCGCTTGCGGAAAACGCCGTGCGCTTCCTCCTTGACAGAAACGCGAAGGCCGTCGTCATCGCCTGCAACACGGCGACCGCCGCTGCCGCGGAAAGCCTGCGGGCGCGTTATGCCATGCCCATCATCGGCATGGAGCCCGCCATCAAGCCCGCGTCCGGCTGCCGGAAGGGCGGCATCGTCCTTTCCATGGCGACCCCCGGAACGCTCAAAAGCGAAAAATACCGCAGGCTCAGCGAAAAATACGGCGAGGGCGTCGTCCCCCTCCCCTGCCCCGGCCTGATGGAATTTGTGGAACGGGGCATTCTGGACGGCGGGGAACTGCGCGACTACCTTCAGCGCCTCTTTGCCCCTTTTCAGGATCAGAAGGTGGACGCCGTGGTGCTCGGCTGCACGCATTATGTGTTTCTGCGCAGCGTGATCGCCTCGTTTTTTTCAAAAGGCACCCCCGTGCTGGACGGGAACCTCGGCACCGCAAGGCAACTGCAGCGCCGCCTCACGGAGGAAGGGCTGCTTGCGCCGGAGGGGCAAAAGGGCACCGTCACGATCCTTTCAAGCGGTGGGGAAGCGTTTGAAAAACGCCTGAAGGCGCTCTACGACACGCCGCTTATGGAAGAATTACCCGGACCAGAAGCGCTTCAATAAAGCGCACGGAGTGAGCCCATGCTGAAGATCGCCGTCGTGGAAGACGAAAAAAGCGCTTCTGAAGAAATCACGCGATATCTTCGGAAATACGCTTCCGAAAAAAAGGCTGAGCTGTCAACGGACGTCTATGACAACCCCGTGGTTTTTCTGGAAAAATACTCCGGGGATTACGACGTCGTGTTCATGGACATCATGATGCCGATGATGAACGGAATGGAATGCGCAAGGCGCCTTCGGGCGCTGGATGAAAGCGTGATCCTCTGTTTTGTGACCAGCATGGCGCAGTACGCCATCCACGGGTACGAGGTCGGCGCGTTCGATTTTATCGTAAAACCCGTCCGGTTTGGCGAATTTTCGCTCAAGCTGGACAGGATTTCGCGTGCCCTTGGCCGGCGCTCGGAGGCGACGGTGCTGATCTCGAGTAAAAACACCGTTCATAAAATCGCCGTCCGCGACCTGACGTATGTGGAGGTTTACAACCACATGCTGATCTATCACACGAAGGATCGGCAATACGAAGCGTACGGCAAACTGACGGATCTGGAAAAGGACGGGCGGTTTGACCGGTTTTTCCGGGCCACGCAGAGCCATCTGGTCAACTGCGATCAGGTGTCGTCCCTTGCGGAGGATTCCCTGACCGCAGGCGGCGCCGTGGTGCCCGTTTCCAGAAGGCGGAGAAAAGAATGCCTTGAAAAAATGGCCTCTTTGCTTGGAGGGCGCGTCTGATGTGGTATATCAATTACTTTCATCTTCAGATCCTTGCCATTGAGCTTCTGTTCTGCGCCCGTCTGCAGCGCCAAAGACATTTCTGTGTCCGGCTGATCCTGTCAGCGGGGCTTTACTGCGCGCTGCCCGCGATCGTCCCCGGCGGGTTTTTCGCGTCCTTCCTGACCCTGGGCTGGTTCACGTTCGGGTTTCTGGCCATGCTTGTGCTTTCCGGGCTGCTGATCGCCTTCTGCTTCCGCATGAACCTTCGGCAGGTCGTTTTTTATGCCTGCGTGGCCCACACCGTGCAGCACGTCGTACACTGCCTGTACCGGATCACGGAGATGGCGTTTTCGCTTTCCTTCACCGCGGCGCAGCTTTTCCAGCTGCTGTATATGGCCGCTGCCTGCGTGCTGGTCTGGCGCTTTCTGCGCGAACGGTTCCGGGGCAGTGAAACCGTGGATTTCAGGCATCCCTACCTCGTGGTTTTCGCAATCGTTTCCACCCTGATCATTTACGTGCTCAGCTACTGGTCCACCTCGATGGAAACGGACACGGTGGGCATGCAGTTTTTCGACTGCTTTTCCTGCGTGCTGCTCCTTCTGATCCTGCTGGACGTATTCCGCATCCGAAAGGCGGAGCGCGATCAGATGATCATGCAGGGCCTGCTTCGGCAGGAGCAGGAACAGCACGAAATCAGCCGCGCCACCATCGACGTGATCAACCGAAAATGCCACGACCTGAAGCACCAGATCGCCGCGCTGCGCCATATGAGCGGCGACGAACAGGAAAAAAGCATCGCGGAGCTTGAAAAAGCCGTGCTGATCTACGACCGCTTTCCGAAAACCGGAAATAAGGACGTGGACATCATCCTGGCGGAAAAAAGCCTGCTGGCCGAAAAAAACCACATTCTCATCCGCAGCATCGTGGACGGGAGCGGGCTTGGTTTTCTGACGGTGGAAGATCTGTACAGCCTGCTTGGAAACGCCCTTGACAACGCCATTGAAGCGGCGCGGCAGGAGCAGGCGGAAGACAGGCGGATCATCACCCTGTACGCCGCCCAGAGGGAAAGCCTGTTTACCATTCACGTGGAAAATCCCTGCGCCAGGGAACCCCTGTTTATGGACGGGCTGCCCGTGACCAGCAAGCCTGACAAGGATTATCACGGTTTTGGCATGCGCTCCATGCGGTATCTGTGCGAAAAATACAAGGGCGCGCTGACAAGCGGCTGGGAGGACGGAATCTTTACCCTGGACATTCTGTTTCCCCTGCAAAAACCAGCTGCGTCAAAATAACGACCAGTTACGAAGCGCCCCTTCCTATCCAATCCGGTTTGATTTACACTGATTGTGACATCTGATGGGAAAGAACCATCAAAAAGGGAGGGGAAAGAATTGAAAAATTCAAAACTGTGGGCAGGCCTGACGTCGGTTTTCGCGGTCATTCTGGTGATCGCGCTGATCGGCAATACGCTCGCCACCGCGAACGCCAGCTACATTAACAGCACGCTGGGCATCAGCACCGCCCGCGTGGTGGAAAAAGGCACCGCTCCGACCGACACAACGTATTTTAAGAGCCAGTTCGGCGCGTTCGACGATCCGCAGGCCCAGGCGGCCGCCATCGCCGCGGCCCTGGAACAGAACGTGAATGAAATGCGGGAAGGCGCGGCGCTGCTGATGAACAGCAACAGCGTGCTTCCCCTGACCGACGCAACCAAAGTTTCCGTATTCGGCCACGGCGCGGTGGATCCCGCCTATCAGGCTTCCTCCGCGGGCACCAAGGTCAAGACCGGCGCCGTCAACGCCGTCGACCTGAAAACCGCGCTGGAAGCGCAGGGCTTCCAGGTGAACGAAACGCTGTGGAACGGCCTGCTCTCCGGCACCGCGGCGCGCGGCGAAATGCGCCAGGGCTGGGGCGGCATGTCCATCGCCGTGACCGGCTCTGCCGCCGGCAGCGAGGAAAACAGAGCCTTCTACGAGCAGTATACCGGTTCCTTCGCCGAATACAGCGACGCCGCCATCGTGGTCTTCACCCGCGAAGGCGCGGAGGGCACGGACCTGAACATGCAGGACAAGGACGATGTGGGCGGCTCTGCCGAGCCCATCAGTTCCCTGGCGCTGCATAAGAACGAGCGCGACCTGCTGGAAATGGTCCGCGCCAACTTTGACAAGGTGATCGTGCTGCTCAACAGCCCCAACCAGATGGAAGTGCACGAGATCAAGGAATATGCCGACGCCATCCTGTTCATCGGCTATCCCGGACATCAGGGCTTCACAGGCGTTGCGGAAATCCTCAGGGGCACTGTGAACCCCTCCGGCAAACTGGTGGACACCTATGCCACCAATTCCCTCTCCGCCCCGGCCGTGGTGAACTCCGGAACCGATACCCCCAAGTTTGCCAACGTGGATGAAATCAACGCCACCATCGGCGAGGACGAACGCGCGGAATACATCTCCTTCCAGGCGGAAAACATCTACATCGGCTACCGCTATTATGAAACCCGCTATGCCGACGCCGTCATGGGCCAGGGCAACGCTTCTTCCGGCGTGGGCGCATTAAAGGGCGCTGCGAACTGGAATTACGCGGACGAGGTGCAGTATCCCTTCGGCTTCGGCCTGAGCTATACCACCTTTGAACAGACCCTGGACAGCGTGACGGTCGGCGAGGATACCATCACCGCCAAGGTCACCGTGAAGAACACAGGCGCCGTCGCCGGCAAGAGCGTGGTGCAGGTGTATGCCCAGACGCCTTACGGCGCTTACGAAAAGGAACATAAGGTCGAAAAATCCGCCATCGCCATCGTCGGCTTCGGCAAGACCCAGCTGCTCCAGCCCGGCGCCTCTGAAACCGTGACTGTGACGGTTGACAAATATCTCCTGGCCAGCTATGACATGACCGCGAACGGCGGCGAAGGCGGCTACATTCTCTCCGGCGGCGATTATTACCTCGCCATCGGCGACGACGCCCACGACGCGCTCAACAACGTGCTCTGCGCGCAGGGCTACACCGTCTCAAACGGCATGACCGGAGACGGCGCGGCCGCGAAGACCCACAAGTGGAGCGAAACCTTCAACCAGGAAAAATACCGCTACGGTGAAAACGGCGTGGCCGTTTCCAACCAGTTCGCCGACTGCGACCTGAACTACTGGATCGACGGCGCGGGCACCTACCTGAGCCGCAGCGATTGGGCAGCGACCTTCCCGGTGAGCCAGACCACCGTCACCGCCACCAAAGAAATGATGGACGTGCTGGACGGCGAATGGTATGTCAAGCCCGACAACGCGCCGAGCTTTGCTGAAATCGCTTCGAAATTCGGCGTGGAAAGCGGTTTGAACCTGGCGGCCATGAAGGATATCCCCCTCTCTGATACCGAAACCTGGGAAAAATTCATCTATCAGCTGAAAGTGGAAGACCTGCCCAACGCGACCGCAGAAAGCTTCTCCTGCCCGGCTGTGGGCGAACTCTCCCCCTCCTTCGCCGTCGGCGACGGCTGCGACTCCGTGGGCGGCAATTATCCGATCCCCGTCAAGGT
>CAMOIA010000048.1 GCA_946615785.1 uncultured Clostridia bacterium | reverse complement strand
CGCAGGCGAAGCCCGCGATCACGCCGCAATAGGGCGCGGCGGGGAACAGGCGCGCGAAAGCGGGGTACGCGCCCAAGACGATCAGGCTGATTTCAATAAGCACGCTGACCGTATCCGTGAAGATGCCAAGACGGTTCTTTTCGTTATGATAGGCCTGCCATTTCCGGTAGGTGGCCCCGTCGTAAACATCCGCGACGTTCCGGGGAATCGGACGGTGTACGGACCGGCCCTGAAGCACGTGCAGAAGCAGGTGATAAAGATAAACGACGACCATGACAGAGACGATCAAGACAGGCATGTTCATCCCTCCAGACGAAGATGGATTCAGGCATTATCCGTTTTCTTCTTGCCAAGGATCGACCGGTGATAGCTGATGCTGATGAGCACCGAGCACATGATCCACCCCATGGGATAGGCAAGGGAAATGGGTACGAGCGCGTTGCCGAGCGCTTTGACGGTGGCCAGATAGATTTGCCGGAACACGACGAACGAACCGAGCATGACGAGCATGGGCGTGAGCGAATTGCCGATGCCGCGCAGCGCGCCCGCGTACACCTGGTTGAACACCAATGTCACAAAGAAGGGAGAGATGAGGCGCACATAGAATACGCCGTATTCGATGACCTCTTCTTCGCTGGTGAACA
The DNA here is from genome assembly GCA_946615785.1 of uncultured Clostridia bacterium. Lineage (GTDB taxonomy): Bacteria > Bacillota > Clostridia > Christensenellales > Aristaeellaceae > RUG756. The sequence continues at coordinate 8,359 of CAMOIA010000048.1, read as the reverse complement.
GGCTGATGGCGGGCCGGGCGAGCAGCATGATGAGCGCGCTCAGCGCCACCGTGACCACAAGCCCCATGATGAGGGAGGTTCGCGTGCCTTTCTTTGCGCGTTCCATATCGTTCGCGCCGGCGTTCTGCCCGACGAACGTGGAGGAAGCCATGGCGATGGACTGCACCGGGATGCTCAGGTACGAATCCAGTTTGTTATAGCTGGCCCACCCGGCCATGGCGGCGGAGCCGAAATAATTGGTGTAGGACTGCACAAACACATTGCTGAAGGCGGTCACGGCCTGCTGCAGGCCCGAGGGAAGGCCGATCATCATGATCGATTTGACCGAAGATGGGTCGATGCGGATCCGCTTCCAGCGAATGCCGTAGCCCTCCTTGACCCTGGAGAGGATCCAGAGCACCATGACGGCGCTGGCCCCCTGGCTCATGACGGTGGCGTAGGCGGCGCCGGCGACGCCGATGCGGAAGTGGACCACGAACAGGAGGTCGCCGAACACGTTGACCACCGAAGCCACAATCAGGATGATCAGTGGGCGGCTCGAATCGCCCACCGCGCGCAGGATGGCGCTGCCCATGTTGTACAGAAGCAGCGCCGTAAGCCCGGCAAAATAGATGGTGAGGTATTCCTTTGCTTCGTTCCATACGTCGTCCGGGATCTGCATGAAGCGCAGCATCGGGTCGATGATGACAAGGCCGAGAACCGTCAGGATCACACAAAGGATGAGCGTGATGGCAAGCGAGGTGTGCACGGCTTTGTCAAGGCGCTCCTGGTCGTGCGCCCCGTAGGCCTGGCTGATGACGACGCCGGCGCCGGTGGAAAGGCCCGCTGAAAACCCGACGAGCATGTTGACGATGCTGCCCGTTGTGCCGACCGCGGCCAGGGCCTGATAGGAAACAAAACGGCCGACCACGATGGTGTCCACGGTATTGTACATTTGCTGGAACAAAAGACCCAGCGCCATGGGCAGGGAGAAGGAGATGATCTGCCGCATGATGTTGCCGTGGGTCATGTCTGCGTCTCTGCCGCCGAGAATATGCTTCATGGGTTCCCCTTTATCATTGATCGATTTGTCCGAAGGTGATGATGCTCGTGACCGACCGGAGGTTCCTGGTGGTCTTGTTCAGCATTTTTCCGTTGAAGATCAGGCTCACCGTGCCGCCGCCGTCCAGATTCATGGCTTCCTTTGCGCCAAGATACAGCATTCTTTCGGCCAGCCAGTCCAGATAGATGCCCTTGCTGTCGTCGCTCCTGCCTTTCACGGTCAGGATCACATAGTGCCAAGGCTCGATCATGCCAAGCGCGCAGCGGGGTTCACGGTAATGGTAATAGCTCATGTCGGTCATGTGCGGGCCAAGTTCGCCGTTTTGCACCAGGATCGGGCCGAAGGCGAAGGTGTTGACAACGCCCATCTCCAGGTATTCCTCCGCTGTATGGGCGTTGGAGAGGAAGCACTGCATGCGCCCGTCGTCAAACACCGCCAGTACCTCCAGGTTCGGGAAGGCCGGCTGATCGGCGCGGTAGGTGCTGTCGCCGATGATTTTTCCATTGCGGATGATGATGCCGGTTCGGTAATTGTTGTTGAGCCGGTGCCCGAAGAAATCGTCTGTCAGGGCGAGCATGGCCCGGCTTTCGGAAGCGAGGGTCAGGGGGCTCATATAACGCTTGCCGGGGGTGTTCCCGGCGGAAAGATACGTTGAAAGCGGCGAATCCGGGGTGCACCGGATTTCGGTTTCAAACCAGATCAGCGTCCGTGTGGGATCGGAATACCGCGCGATGGTGATGGAAAGGTCGCTTGTTTTGTACAGCCAGAGCCCGTCCTGCGGATTTTCGTACAGATAGGTGCGTCCCTTCTCCAGCAGGAAGCCTTTTTCATCCGTTTCCGGGATATCTCCGGGCATGTTGGCGGGGCTTAGCGGCTTCGGGCTTGGCGTCGGCACGGGAGACGGGGCCGGCGCGTTTGCAAGCGGCGGGATCTGCCCGGAGAGGATCGCATATTGCAATTCCGGCGTTGCGATGCCGTCGGCGGGGAAGCCGTTATCGCTCTGCAGGCGTTTGACGCGCTCTTCCATCACGCCGTTGTAGCTTTCCGTAACGTTCAGGCTTGTGAAGTAGCCAAGGTAATACATGGCCACCTTCAGGTTTCTCACGTCTGCGCCGCTTGCGCCCACTTTGAGCACGCGGAAGTCCTTCAGCGGATCGGCGGGTGAATCCAGGCCTGCCGAGGCTGGCACCGGCGTGGATGCCGGGACGGCTGTCGCCTGTATGGAAGGGGGCGGCGTTGGCGATGGCTGGGAGGTCGGCGCAGGGGCGCCGTCTGCGGGAACGCATTGTCCGGAAAAAACGAGAGCCTGCAGCGCCGCGTCCGCGATGCCCGTCTGCGCAAGTCCGTTCTGCTTCTGCAAAATGCGAACACGCTCGGCGGTGAGGCCGTTGTAGGTGTCGGAAACGTTGAGGCTGGTAAAGTAGCCAAGATAGTACATGGCGGTTTTCAGCTCTTTTACGTCCTGCCCCTGGTCCCCCTGCTTCAGGTCACGGTATGCGCTTTGCTCCGCGGCACAGGGGAACGCGAAAAGCGCGATTGAGACCAGAAGGATCAAAAGGAACGCCCATGACAATGCTCTGACTTTCATTTCACAGCTCCATTCGCCCGAATTTACAGGGAATAGCGCTATTATACCCGGGTTCCGAAGGTTTGTAAATGGGTGACAAGCCTTGAAAACAGGCGCCTTCCGCCCTTTGGAGCGCCGTTTTGGGATGACGGAATCGGAAAGAAAGCATGGCATTTCGAAAGGCGCTTAACGGTGGAGAACGGCGTTTGCATGGTTTGAAGAAGGCAGCGTGTATAAAAAGGGAGCCCGCTGTTTTTTCAGCGAGCTCCATGCGTTTTATTCTGCCATCACCTTGGCCCAGAGGTCTGGCTGGCGCGCCTGCCAGTCGGAAGGCAGGTCCACATAGGTTTCGTCCTGCGCATATCCGGCTCTCGGAACATACGCGGAGTTTCCTTCGTATTCACCGCCGGGGCCGCTCAGCGCTTCCAGCACCGCGCCGTTGGCGGAGGCGTAACCCACTTCGATCGAATTGGCCTCGCTGGCTTCGTATTCCAGCATATAGCGGATGAACAGGTTGGCCAGCTTCGGGTTCTTCGCGTTGGCGGGAATGACCATGGCGTCCACGGCGATATTGGTGCCCTGATGCGGCGTGCAGTAGGCCATATCCTCGTTTTCACTCAGGATATAGGTCGCGTCTCCGCTGTACACAAGCGCCATCCACTTCAGGCCTTCCGCCATGCTGTCGATGACCTCGTCCGTCACATAGGAGGGCCGGAGCACCTTGTGCATGTTGCGAAGCCATTCGTAGGCGGCAAGGATCTCTTCTTCATTCGTGGTGTTGGCGGAATACCCAAGTGCCTTTTCCGCGATCATGAAGGCGTCGCGGGAGGAATCGTACATGTAGGCGTGGCCCGCATACGCCGGGTTCTGGAAGGCGTCCCAGCCCTGCGCTTCCATTTCCTCTTCGGGAATCTTCGTCGTGTCATACACGATTCCCATGGTTTGCCAGAAGTACGGAACGGAGTAGGTGTTGTCAGGGTCATAGGTCATAAGGCCCTGCAGGCCTTCGGCGAGCTGGTCCAGATTGTCCACGATGGTTTTGTCCAGCGGCTGGAGCATCCCGGCGCCGATGAGCCGCTCGATCAGGTAATCGCTGGGTACGATGATGTCCCAGGAATCGCCGGACTGCAGCTGAAGCCAGAGGTATTCGTTGGATTCATAGGTTTTGTAATTGACCCGCACGTTGTATTCTTTTTCAAAGTCCCGGATCACGGACATGTCCACGTATTCGCCCCAGTTGTACACGTTCAGCGTCGTGCCGGCGACCTCGGCGGGATCAAAGCCCTGTGCGGATGCCATCATGGGCAGCGCAAGGCAGAGGACCAGAAGGTAAGCCAGGATTTTTTTCATACTCGTTTGCCTCCTCTTTTTTCTTGGTTCTGACGGGCTGCGTTTGAAGCGCGGCCGTCAGAATTCTTCTTTTTTATTCTTCCTCTCTTTGAGAGCGGGAATCAGGTTTGCCAGCACCAGGATCAGCGTGACCGCGACGACGATCAGGGTGGAAAGCGCGTTCACGCTGGGGTTGAAGCGCTTCATGGAATACACGTACATGGAGATGTTCTGCACGTCCACGCCGGCGGTGAAGAAGGAAATGACGAAATCGTCAAAGCTCATGCTGAAGGCGATCAGCGCGCCGGAGAGGATCGCGGGATAGATCTGGGGGATGATGACCTTCAAAAGCGCCTGCCAGGGATTGGCGCCCAGGTCCAGGGCGGCTTCAGCCACGTTGTCATCCAGCTGGCGGAGCTTCGGCATGACAGAAAGGATGACGTAGGGGATGCAGAAGGTGATGTGCGCGAGGGTCAGGGTAACGATGCTGCGCTGGACTTTGACGGAGAGAAACAGCAGCATCAGGGAGATGGCGGTTACGATATCGGGGTTCAGAACCGGCAGGTTGTTGACCTCCAGCGCGATGGACCTGACCAGGGGCCTGGCCTTGGAAAGCCCGATGGCAGCGACCGTGCCGACCACGGTGGAAACCCCGGTCGCGATCAGCGCCACAAGGACCGTATACCAGATGCTTTCCAGCATTTCCCGGTTCTCGAACATCTCCTCATACCAGCGCGTGGAGAAGCCCGCGAAGGAGATCATGGACTTGCTGTCGTTAAAGGAAAAGACCATGACGTAAAGAATCGGCAGATAGATAAAGGCCAGCACCAGGATCAGATAGCCGGAGGAAAAGAAATGCCAGGGCGATTTTTTTCGTTCCATGCCTTTACGCCTCCTCCGTGCTGCGGTCCATCTTCCTTGTCAGGTACATGGAAAGGATGATGATCAGCGCCATGATCAGGGAAATCGCGCTGCCGAAATTCCAGTCTCCGGCCACCAGGAAGTACGTTTCGATCAGGTTGCCGATCAGCACATAGTTTCCGCCGCCAAGGAGCTTTGGAATGACAAAGCTTGAGACCGCCGGAAGAAAGACCAGGGTGATGCCGCTGATGATGCCGGGAACGCTTAAGGGGAGCGTCACCTTCAGGAAGGTCTTCCACTTGTTTGCCCCAAGGTCGTAGCTTGCCACCAGAAGGTTCCGGTCGAGCTTTGCGATGGCGGTGTGGATCTGCAGGATCATATAGGGAAGGAAATCGTACACCATGCCGATGAACACCTTGATTTCGCTTTCCAGGTCAAAGTTCATCAGAATGCCGCGCCAGGCATAGGTTTTGAGCAGCATGTTGATCCACATGGGCAGCGTCAGGAGCAGGGTCATGAGCGTCTGCCGCTTTTCGGGAAGATTGGCGATGAACAGCGCCGCCGGGTATCCGATCAGGATGCAGAACACCGTCGTCAGAAAGGCGATGCGAAGGGAAGTCCACAGCACCCTTAAAAAGGTCGGATCGCTGAAAAAACGCGAGAAGTTTTCCAGGGTGAATTTAAAGGTGATCGTGCCGTTGCCGGAGCGTGTGAGGGCGTAGAGGAGAATCATGAACATCGGCGCCACGATGAACAGCGCGATCCACACAAGGTAGGGATAGCTCATCCGCACAAAGGATTTCATACGTCCGTCACTTCCTTATGCATGACATGGATATCCTCCGGGTCAAAAGCCAGGCCCACCCGGTCGCCGACCTCCAGCCGGGAGGTCGTTTCCACCTTGTACACCCGGCCTTGGGTGGCGAAGGTGATATCGTAGGTTCCCTCGGTCACGTTCGCGGGGTCGAAATCGAACCGCACGTCCGTGATTTCGACCGGGGAGTCGTCCTGCAGGTTCCAGGCTTCGGCGCTGGCCCAGGTTTTCAGGTCGGTGGAAATGGCCATGGATTCGCGGATCTCGTCCGGGGTGATGAAGAAGTCCAGCGCGCTGATACCGATGTTGTGCCGGGCGTCCTCGACGTATTCGGGGTGCACCACATGCACGTTCACGGTGACCTCCGTGCCCTTTTCCGTGCCGAAGGTGATTGTATACATGCCCGGCTTCTTTTCGATGTTATGGGTTACCTTGGTCAGGGACCGGTCGCGGTCTTCCTCGTCCCAGGCCTGCGCGTTGGCGATGGAGATGAAATCCTGATCGGTCAGGTCCTTGTTGACCAGGTCGTCCAGGTCCACATAGAAATCGTTGGCGCTGATTTTCTCGCCCGCCTGCGGGTTGACAAGGTCGTGCTGGGTGACCACGTGCATCTGCACGGTTTTCTTGGTGCCGGTCTTGGTTTCGACCATCAGTTCGTAATGCACGCCTTTGAAGACCACGTTTTTCACTTCGCCCCGAAGCACGCCGTCCCTGGGCTTGACTACGGCCAGATCCTCAGGCCGGATCAGCACGTCCACAGGCTCGCCCGTGCGGAAGCCGAAATCCACGCATTCGAAATTCTTGTCATCGAACCGCACCTTGTAATCTTCCAGCATGACGCCGTCAAGAATGTTGCTTTCCCCGATAAAGCGGGCCACATACGCGTTGGCAGGCTCGTTGTAGATTTCAAGGGGCGTTCCGATCTGCTCGATTTCGCCCGCGTTCATCACAACGATCTTGTCGCTCATGGTCAGCGCTTCTTCCTGATCGTGCGTCACAAAGATGAACGTGATGCCCACTTCCTGCTGGATGCGCTTGAGCTCCCGCTGCATTTCCTTGCGCAGCTTCAGATCCAGCGCGCCGAGCGGTTCGTCCAGCAGCAGCACGTTCGGTTCGTTCACCAGCGCTCTTGCGATGGCGACCCGCTGCTGCTGACCGCCGGAAAGCTTGGTCACGTTGCGTTTTTCATAGCCCGTCAGGTTGACCAGGCTCAGCATGCGGTTCACCTTCTGGGCGATGATGTCGTTGCCCATCTTTTTGATCCGCAGGCCGAAGGCGATGTTTTCAAACACGTTCAGGTGCGGAAACAGCGCGTAGCGCTGAAACACGGTGTTGATTTCGCGTTTGTAGGGCGGGAGCTTATCGATGCACTGTCCGTCGAAAATGACTGTGCCTTCGTCCTGCTCCAGAAAGCCGCCGAGAATCCTGAGCAGCGTGGTTTTCCCGCAGCCAGAAGGGCCAAGGAGCGTTACGAATTCGTTTCCGTAGATGTTCAGATTGACACCTTTGAGCACGACCTGCCCATCAAAGCTCTTGACGATATTCCGGAATTCGATCAGTTTCCGCATAGCTTGTGCCTCCTGAAAAAAGGATGGGGGACTTTACAAATTGCCTGTAGGGTGCCGAAGGCAGGCAGGACTGCCTGCTCAGGCAGGGCCGCGTACGGTCAGAACATGGGCGGATTGGAGATCCAGAGAACTTTGGCCCTGCGCTTCCCGGCGTTTTCGATATGGTGCGGACTGCCGGGGTGCAGGCAAAAGCTTTCGCCCGCGGCGACGCGGTATTTCCGGTCGCCGACAAAAAGCACCACGGAGCCCTGAAGGACATAGCCGAATTCTTCCCCTTCAAAGGGCGGCATTTCGCTTGTCCTCCCGCCGTCCTCCAATTCCACCAGGATCGGCTCCATGCGGTTTTTCTGCGCGGTGGGCACGAGCCAGGTGACGGTGTTTTTCAGGCCGTCGGGATCGGCTTTTTCGAACATGTCCGCTGGAGAAAAGGTGACGCGCTCGTCCATCGGGTCGGAGAAGAAGGTCTTCAGGTCGCTCCCGAGGCATTCGAGCATGTCCGTCAGCGTTGCGATGGAAGGAGACGCCAGGTTTCTTTCCACCTGGGAAATGAAGCCCTTGCTCAATTCGCACCGATCCGCGAGCTGCTCCTGCGTGAGGTTCTTCTGCTGACGCAGCGAACGAAGCTTTCTGCCGATATCCATTTCATACGCCTCCTTTCAGGGTTTAGTGTTTCTAAACAAAAAGTTCGGACGTGAGTTTAGAAAAACTAAACTTTAAATCGCGATAAATTAAACCACATGCGCAGCCGCATGTCAATGCTTTTTCAAAATTTAATAAATTGTAACAATTGACGGTTGGATCCGCCCTGCAAATGCTTGCATTCGCGCAGAAGGTGTGTTATACTTTTGTAGGTCAAAGTAAGTCAGACTTTTCATTTGACCGGATCTGAAGGAAGGGATCAAAATGCGGCTGAGTGATACGATCGAAGCGTTCATCAAGGCCATGATGCAGCAGGCCCAGGGAGATCAGGAAGAAAACGCCTGCGAACTGAAGCGAAACGAGCTCGCGGAGTATTTTCACTGCGCCCCGAGCCAGATCAATTATGTTCTGTCCACGCGCTTTACCCCCGACCACGGGTATGTGATTTCATCCCAGCGCGGCGGCGGCGGGTATGTGCGGATCGTAAAGATCCACGCGGCGAAGGTGGACGGCCTGCAGCAGATCACCGTGGGCCAGCC
>CAMOIA010000047.1 GCA_946615785.1 uncultured Clostridia bacterium | reverse complement strand
CGATGGTGGGGTCGCAGGTCAGAAGGCCCATGTCGGTGTAAAGCTTGGCGGTGGAATCGTTGTAATTGCCCGTGCCGAGGTGTACGTAGCTGCGCAGGCCGCCCTCTTCGCGCCTGACGACCAGGGTGATCTTGGAATGGGTCTTGAGCTTGGCGACGCCGTAATACACGTGACAGCCGGCCTTTTCCAGTTCCAGACACCAGTTGATATTGTTTTCCTCGTCAAAGCGGGCGCGCACCTCGATGAGCACGGTCACCTGCTTGCCGTTGCGCGCGGCCCTTGCCAGCGCGGCGACGATGGGACTCTTGCCGGAAACGCGGTAGAGGGTCTGCTTGATCGCCATTACGTTGGGATCGTCCGCCGCGTCGCATACGAAACGCACCACGGGGTCGAAGGAATCATACGGATGGTGCAGCAGAAGGTCGCCGCTGCGGATGGTCGCGAAAATGCTGTCGCCCGTTTGAAAGCGTTCGTCGACGAAGGGCGTGAAGGGCGGGAAGCGCAGATTGTCGAAGCCTTCAAAATCAGAGACTTCCTTCATGAAGTAGGTCAGGTCGAGCGGCCCCGGAACGACCATGGTTTCCATATCGGAAATGCACAGGTACTTGCGCAGGCGGATCACAAGCCTGGGATCCGCGCCGCGGGGGATTTCCAGCCGGACCACCTTGCCCCATTTGCGGCGCTTGAGGTTTTTGCGCATTTCCGCGATGAGGAGCTCGGCGTTGGAATCGTTGTACAGAAAGTCGGCGTTGCGCGTCAGCCTAAAAGGAATGGCTGCCAGGGGCCTGACGCCGTTGAACAGCTTTGAAAGGTGCATGATGATCACGTCTTCAAGCAGGATGCCGCGCACCTTCCCGATGCCGTTTGGCAAAAGCACCACCCGTTTGAGGCCTGAAGGCACGCTGACCAGCGCGAAGCGCATGTTCCCGCCGCGCGTCTGGGGCGGCAGCAGAAGCGCGATGTGCAGCTTCTTTGCGCTCAGAAGGGGAAAGGGCATCTGCGCGTTGACAGCCCATGGGGACAAAAGCGGCATGACTTCCGTTTCAAAATAATGGCTTACCCATTTGGTCTGCTCGGTGTCAAGCATCGTCGGATCGATAAAATGGATGCCTTCCCGGGCCAGCAACGGCAGGTAATTCTGCTGAAAAATGGCGTATTGCTTTTCAACCTGCTGGTGCGCTTTGGCCCATACGGCGTTCAGCTGCTCCTTGAGCGTCATGCCGGAGGGATCGAGCTTGCTGTTGCCCTCTTCAATGCCGCGGCACAGGGAGCCTACACGCACCATAAAAAATTCGTCCAGGTTGCTGGACACGATGGAAAGGAATTTCCCGCGCTCAAGAAGCGGGTTGTCTTCGTTCACCGCTTCGGCGAGGATGCGGTAATTGAAATCCAGCCAGCTCAGTTCACGGTTCGTAATGGTCTTTTTGGACATACAGTGCCACACTTTCTCCTGACCGTTCTTTGCCAAAACAGCCTTAGTTTTCTATCATAGTACAACTTTTTCGGTATTTGTCAATTGCAATCTTTCCATAGTAAGGCCGGAATGCCGGAAAGGAGCCGGCCGGAGGCGAAAGACGGCCGTTGCCTGATACAGAAACGCAGCGTATCCCGCCGTTTCAAACGGCGAAATACGCTGCATTTGCCGATCGGTCATGCTGCCGCCGCGCGGAGCCGCCGCCTGTGCGGCCCTGCGCAGCGAGGGCACCTTTATTCTTCGGTGTCTTCGGCCTTTGGCTCCTCTTTGGGTTCGCAGCAGGCCTGGTCGAGCGGAGCGTCCGAATTGTCCTCACAGTTTGCCTGTGCCTCTTCAGGCGCGGCGGCGTTTTCATTTTCAGGCGCGTCTTCTTTTGCGGGTTCGTCGGCTTTCTTAAGCAGCTCGTCGATCCACTGGGCGGCCTGCGCCAGCTGTTCCCTGGACAGCTTTTCAATGGAGGCCCTTACGGCTTTCATATCGTTGTTGTTCCATGTGTTCTTCACGGCGTCCTTTACTTTGCCGGCGGTCTGGCTGACGGCGTCCGCCGCCTGCTGATACAGCGGCTCGCCTTTTTCTGCAAGGCTGTCGATCATTTTGGCGGATTTGCTCAGCCCTTCTGAGACGGCGCCGATTCCGGCCTTAATCAGTTTTTCAAGATCCTTGGTAAATTCTTCCATGGTTTTCTCCTTTCCCGCAGATGCGGTGCAATCAAGAATTGAAACCGGGCGCACTGTTATTATGCCACAGGTTGGCAATCGTGTCATGCATTTTACGCAAAAACCGCATTTCATCGTTTCAAACCCGCTTTTTGAGGGCTGAAACCTGTCAATCCGGAAAATGCCGGCATGACGGAGGCGGAAAAAGCGAATGCTGCTCGCATGGCAGTCTGCCGGTCAGGACAAGCCGTAATGGGTTTGCCCCACACAAAAGAGCGCCGGTCTGAACGGCGCCCTGTTTGAATAAAAACCTGGCTCTACATGTCCCTTCTGCCTTCCATGGCTTTGCTCAGGGTCACTTCGTCGGCGTATTCCAGGTCGCTGCCGACGGGCACGCCGTGGGCGATGCGCGTCACGCGGACGCCCATGGGCTTGAGAAGCCGGGCGATGTAGGATGCCGTCGCTTCCCCTTCGATATCCGGGTTGGTGGCCAGGATGACCTCCTGTACGGACTGATCGGACAGGCGCGAAAGCAGCTCGCGGATCCTCAGGTCGTCCGGACCGATGCCGTTCATGGGGGAGAGGGTGCCGCCGAGCACGTGGTACAGGCCCTTGTAATCGCGCATGCGCTCGATGGCGGCCACGTCCCGCGGCTCCCGCACCACGCAGATCTGTCCGTTATGTCTTTCCTGGTTCGCGCAGATCTCGCACGTTTCCCCTTCGGCGTAGTTGCCGCATTCTCTGCAGTAATGAATGGCCTTGCGGCCGTTCCAGAGCGCGCCCGCCAGGCTGCGCACCTGCTCCTCAGGCATGGAAGCGATGTGATAGGCAAGCCTCTGCGCGCTTTTCATGCCGATGCCGGGCAGGCGGGAAAGCTCCTGCGCCATTTTTTGAATCGGATCGATTGCCATGGTCAGAACAGACCGCCCATGCCTGCGGGCGCCATGCGGCCCATGGTTTCTTCGCGGGTTTTTTCACCCTCGCGGATGGCCTCGTTGACGGCCGCCATGATCAGGTCCTGCAGCATTTCAACGTCGTCGGGGTCCACCGCTTCGGGCTTGATCGTCAGCGAGATCAGCTCGCGCTTTCCGTTGATGCGGCAGCTGACCATTCCGCCGCCGGACGAAGCTTCGTATTCGCGGCTGTCAAGCTCTTCCTGGGCTTTTGTAAGCTGTTCCTGCATTTTCTGCGCCTGGCGCATGAGCTGCTGCATGTTGCCCCCGCCAAAGTTGGGGAATTGATTGCGTGCCATGGTGCACTCCTCCTTGATATCAGCTGATGAAAGTGAAGTAAAGCGTTTCCGGTTCGGCGCTTCGCGCAGTGCATTATACCATGCCAAACGCCGCTTGTCCAGCAGATGCAACGGCGCGCGGAACGGGCTGAATTGCGGGGAAAAAGCGTGCTGAAGGGGCACAGAAAAAGGCGTGCTGAAAGGGCACAATGGCTTGAAAACAGGCGCAGAATCTGATATGATGCTAAGGCAGTTTCAGACTGCGGAACCTGACCCCAAGGAGGCACACGGCGATGGATGAAACGGTAAAGAGCAATTTTATCTGGGACGCGATCGAGGAGGACCTGCGGGAGGGAAGATATACGCAGGTGCACACCCGATTCCCGCCTGAGCCCAACGGGTATATGCATATCGGCCACTGCAAGGCCCTGATTATGGACTTTCTGACCGCGGAGAAATACGGCGGCAAGTGTAACCTGCGCTTTGACGACACGAACCCCGCGAAGGAAGACATGGAATACGTCTACAATATCGAAAAGGATATCCGCTGGCTTGGGTTCAACTGGACGGGCGGGCTGTTCTACGCTTCGGATTATTATGACAAGTGCTATGAAATCGCGGAGGACTGGATCCGGCGCGGCCTTGCCTATGTGGACGAATTGGACAAGGACGAAATGCGCGCCTACCGCGGCACCCTGACGGAACCTGGGAAGAATTCTCCCTGGCGCGACCGCCCCGCGGAGGAGAGCCTTGATCTGTTCCGCAGGATGCGCAATGGCGAATTCCCGGAGGGCTCAAAGACCCTCAGGATGAAGATCGACATGGCGTCCCCGAACGTCGTCATGCGCGACCCCACCATGTACCGGATCCTTTATAAAGAGCACTGGCGCACCGGGAACAAGTGGTGCATTTATCCCATGTACGATTTCGCGCATCCCATCGGGGACGCGCTGGAGGGCATTACCCATTCTCTTTGCTCGCTGGAGTACGAGATCCATCGCCCGCTCTATGACTGGGTGGTGGAGCACGCGCAGAACATGCTGCCCGCAAAGCCGAGGCAGATCGAATTCGCCAGGCTCAACATGACCCGCACGGTCATGAGCAAGCGCTATCTTCGCGCCCTGGTGGAGGGCGGCTACGTGCGCGGATGGGACGACCCCCGCATGCCCACCCTCTCCGCGCTCCGGCGCCGCGGCTACACGGGCCGCGCCGTGCGCGATTTTGTGGACCGTATCGGCATGAGCAAGGCGGATTCCGTGGTGGACGCCGCCGTGCTTGAAAGCTGCGTCCGCAGCGATCTGGACGACACGTCCGCGCGCGTCATGGCCGTGCTGGATCCGCTTAAGGTGATCCTGACCAACTGGCCCGAGGATAAGACGGTGGACGTGGTGATGGAAAACCATCCCAAGCACCCGGAAATGGGAACGCACACGACGACCTTCGGGAAAGAACTTTACATCGAGCGCGAGGATTTCATGGAAGAGCCCATCAAGGGCTACAAGCGGATGTATCCCGGCAACGAGGTGCGCCTGAAGGGCGCGTATATCGTCCGCTGCGACGGCTGCGAAAAGGACGAAGAGGGCAACGTGACGGCGGTGCTGTGCACGGTGGATCTGGACACTGCCTCCGGAACGCCCGGCGCGGACAGGAAGATCAAGGGCGCGACGCTTCACTGGGTGCATGCGCAAAGCGCCGTGCCGATTGAGGCGAGGCTCTATGAAAACCTGCTGCTGGACGACGAAGTGGACGCGGACGGAGCCGACGAGGCGGAAGGAAACGAGGAAGCGGAAAACGCCGAGGAAAATTCCACCGACCGGAAGCTGAAGGCGTTCATCCGCCGGCTCAATCCGGACAGCCTGAAGGTGACGAAGGGCTATGCCGAAAGCGCCGTGCGGGAAGCGAAGGCGGGCGACACGCTGCAGTTCATGCGCGTCGGATACTTCTGCATGGATCCGGACAGCACCGAAGACCTTCCCGTTTTCAACCGCACCGTCGGCCTGAGGGACGGCTTCAAGCCGCAGAAATAAATTGAATCATTCCGCCATCAGGCGGATCAGAAATGAGGGAATCATCATGAGTGAGGTTCGCACCCGCTTTGCCCCGTCGCCGACCGGCTTTATGCACCTTGGCGGCGTGCGCACGGCGCTGTACGCATATTTGTTTGCCCGGAAAAACAGGGGCAAGTTTATCCTGCGCATTGAGGACACGGACCAGGAACGCTTTGTTCCCGGCGCCACCGAGGTGATTTACGACACCCTGCGGGCCTGCGGCATGCAGTGGGACGAAGGCCCGGACGTGGGCGGCCCCTGCGGCCCGTACATCCAGTCCGAACGGAAGGATCTGTACCTTCCCTACGCGGAGGAGCTGATTGAAAAGGGCAAGGCCTATTACTGCTTCTGCACGAAGGAGGAGCTTGACGAGCGCCGCAAAGAAGCGGAAAGCCGCGGCGAAACCTTCAAATACGACAAGCACTGCCTGCGCCTTGACAGGGCGGAGGTGCAGCGCCGCCTGGACGCCGGCATGCCCTACGTGATCCGGCAGAACGCGCCGACCGAGGGCGAAAGCCGGTATAACGACATGGTCTTCGGCGAGATTTCCATGCCGAACGACACCCTGGACGACATGGTGCTCATCAAGCAGGACGGAATGCCTACCTATAATTTCGCCAATGTCATCGACGACCATCTCATGGGCATCACCCATGTGATCCGGGGCATGGAATACCTTTCCTCCACGCCGAAATACAATCTTCTGTACGAGGCATTCGGCTGGGAGATTCCGAAATACATCCATCTGCCCACCGTCATGCGCGACGCCACCCACAAGCTTTCAAAGCGCGACGGAGACGCCTATTACAGCGACTTTATCGACAAGGGCTACCTGACCGAGGCGCTGATCAACTACCTGGCGCTGGTCGGCTGGAACCCGGGAGACGACCGGGAATTCTTCACGATGGACGAGCTGATCGAGGCGTTCGACGTGAAGGGCATCAACAAAGCGCCGGGCATCTTTGACGTGAACAAGCTCACCTGGTTCAACGCCAACTACATCCGCGAAATGCCGTTTGAAGACTATCTGAAGAAAGTCACGCCGTGGTTTGACAAGGCGTTTGACGGCATGGAAAAAAAGCCCGATTACAGGCGGCTTGCGGAACTGATGCAGGGGCGGACGGAAGTGTTCTCCCGCGTGCCGGAAATGGTATCCTTCCTGCGCGACATGCCGGCATTTGACAACGAATTGTATTTCAACAAGAAAATGAAAACCAGCGCCGAGACGGCGCCGCAGGCCCTGGACATGGTTCGTCCGGTGCTGGAGGCGGTTTCGGACTGGACGGAAAGCGAAATCCACGACCGGGTGATGGAAGCCATTGCCGCAAGCGGCATGAAGAACGGCGCGGTGCTCTGGCCGCTTCGCATCGCCATTTCCGGGCTTGCGAACACGCCGGGCGGCGCGTTTGAAATTGCCTATCTGCTTGGAAAAGAAGAGACCCTCCGCCGCCTTGACGCTTCCAGAAAGCGTCTTGCTTAAGAAGGGCCGCGAAAGCGGCGGCTGCCGCTTTGGATGTTTTTGACCGCACCGACCGAAAGGAGAGAAAACCGATGAAATCCGTACCGATCAAGCTCAGTTTTGCCGAAGACGTCAAGACCTTTGTCAACACCGTGAACCGCTATCCTTATGAAATGGACCTTCGCTCCGGCCGCCACGTGGTGGACGCGAAATCGATCCTTGGCATTTTCTCCCTGGATCTTTCAAAGCCGATTACCCTGGATATTTACACGGACGACTGCGACGACCTGATCGGCGATATCCAGCAGTTCACCGTCTGATCATTCAGGCTTCTTCGGGTTTGAAAAACGGCGCGCAGACGGGAATCTGACGGAGCAGGCCGGCGACGAGACCGGCGATCACAGCCGCGCCGCAGGCGTTGAAATGCGTCTTGTCGTCGTGTCCGTCCGGGAAATCGGGGTTTTCGCCGGGGGCAAGACGCACGAACAGCGCCGCGGTCTTTTCTTCCCCAAGGGAAAGGTACAGATCCCGGCTGCGCTTTTGCAGGTCGCAAAGGGGGATGCCCCTCTTGGCGGCAAGCGTCCGCATGGCAGCGGGATATTCGCCGTGGGTGTAGAGAACGCTCCCGTCGCCGGTGAAAAAACGCCTTTCGACGGACGTGATCAGAACGGGCTGCGCGCCTTTTGCGATGGCGGCGTCGCAGTACCTTGAAAGCATCTCCTGATACGTAGAATCAGGATCGGTGTGGCGCTCGTCGTCCTTTTCGTCGTTGTGACCGAACTGGATCAGAAGAAGATCGCCTTTCTGCAGCGACGCTTCCACCGGCGCGAATAAACCTTCTTCGAAAAAGCTGCGGCTGCTGCGGCCGCTGAGCGCATGGTTGTGCACGGCGACCCCTTCGGCTGTATGGCGCGGAAGGGCCCACCCCCAGCCGCGAAACGGCTCCTTGTTGTCCTCGACCGTGGAATCCCCGATGATGTAAATGGAAGGCATACGGCATCTCCTTCTTTCTTGTTGATAACGCCATTATAGGGCGATGCGTATTGCGTGTCAATTCCCGCAGGGACGGTTCCGCCGCCCGCAGGCTGCGAAGCGGCGATGGTAAAGAATCAGTCTGATGATTTGTCTGGGAGGCGGTATTGCATGAATGTGAATCAGCGTGGCGATTTTACCCTGCCCGGAGAGTCCGGCTATGAAGCGCTGACCTTGCAGCTGGCGAAGACCTGGGGCGCCGACGTGATTCGGGACAGCGACGGCACGAAGCTTTCCGATGAGATCGTGAAGGCGGGCTACGGCATTTATTCAACGATCTGCATCATCCGGCAGCACAACGCCTTTGCCGCGGCGCACCCGGACAGCCAGCAGCAGACCTTTCTTTGCTCTGATCCGGTCACGGCGGCGGAAAGCACGCTTGTGATCGAGCCCCTGAAAGGCTATTTTGAAGAGCAGTTTCAGCTGAACGATTCCGAAGAAGCGCTGGCCTTCTGGCAGGTATTCGACCGCACGGCCAACGCTGAGGTTGAAAGGGACAAATGGCACTATCAGGACGGCCTTGTCACGGTGCGCGATTGCGTTCCTTTCCATGAGTACACGGTTTCCTTCCTCTGCTACCGGATCTGGGAGGAAATCAACATGTACAACCATACGACCAACCACTGGACGAGCGAGCACCTTCGGCAGCTGGACCCGAGGCATCCCCTCGCCTGGGCGTATCTTCAGGACTGGCTTGAAAAATGGTGCGTGCAGAACCCCGATACCACGGTGGTGCGGTTTACGTCGCTGTTTTACAATTTTGTGTGGATCTTCGGAAGCGACCTGCGCCGTCGCAGCCGGTTTACCGACTGGGCGAGCTATGATTTCACGGTGAGCCCGGCGGCGCTGAAAGCGTTTGAAAAAGCGTACGGCTATGCCCTGACGGCGGAGGATTTCGTCAACCAGGGGAAACTGCAGGCGACCCATATGCCCCCGACGGCGCACAAGCGCGACTATATGGATTTCATTCAGGCCTTTGTGGCGGAAAAGGCAAAGGTGCTGGTGGACATTGTGCACAAGTACGGCAAAAAAGCATACGTCTTTTATGACGACAGCTGGGTCGGCATGGAGCCGTACGGCAGGCGCTTTGCCTCCATCGGCTTCGACGGCCTGATCAAGTGCATCTT
>CAMOIA010000046.1 GCA_946615785.1 uncultured Clostridia bacterium | reverse complement strand
CGAAACACGCGACGTCGATCCCCTCACCCATAACTGGGGCGAATGGGAAGTCACCATCCCCGCCACCTGTGAAGAAAAAGGCGAAGAGACCCGCGTATGCAAACATGATTCAACCCATACGGAATCCCGCGAAATTCCGGCCGGCCATAAACTTGTAAAGATCAACGCAAAGCCCGCAACCATCTACGCCGAAGGCAATACGGCTTACTGGATCTGCTCCATTTGCGGCAAGGTTTTCTCAGATGAAACCGGCACCCACGAGATCACGCTCGATGAAACCGTGATTCCGAAGCTCGAACCCGCCGAAGAAGAACCCGTAACCGAACCGACCTGCGAGACCTGGGATGCCCCCGGCACGGAGGAAACAAAGCCTGCAACCGAAATGAATCTGCTGACTGCGGATGCCGGCGCCATCGACCTGGTGCGCCTGATCCGCATCCTTTCCAAAGACGCCAAGGACAGCGGCATCCGCCTTTCGATCAAAGGTTTTGAAGCGCTTCTGAGCTTTGAGGAAGGGGTGCAGTATACCGTGCTCGGGCAGCAGGAGCAGCTGTTCACTGCCCTCTGCATTCTGGGCCTTGACAGGGCCATTACCGCCCAGGTGCAGCTCAGCGAAGAAGCCCTCACTTTCATGGCCGCCGTCAGCACGCGTCTGAACGCGCCACAGCAGGCCGACGGACTGCGTTTCCTGAATGAAAGGCAGATCCTCCTGACGGTAACCGACAGTGCCGGGCAGCAGAACGCATACCGCTTCCGTGAAGAAAACGGCAGATGGATCCTGATCCCTGAAGATTAACACTTTCCCGACCCCCGCCGCCGCGACAGACCGCGGCGGTTTTTTGCGCTGTTTGGAGGAAAGTACAAAAAAGGCTTGCATCATGCCGTCAATACGTTTATAATCATGGCATCCGCTGGGGGCGCCGCGAAACGCGGCTGAGAAGTTCACCCTTGGAACCTGATGTAGGTCATCCTACCGGAGGGAAGCGGCGATCCTGTTTTCAGGCTGCTTTCTTCCGCACGTAAAACGTGTGGTTTTTTATTGGGCCAAATTGACCCAGCGGCAGAAAGAGAGGAAGCCTTATGTCCCTGTTCGATCTGTTCCTGCCCCGCGCTTATGCGGAAGAAGAGCCCTATATTTCCTTCAATCTGGAACCAAGGTTTCACAAAATCGGTACAAACGGGTGGATCGCCTTTGGCATCGTCGTCCTGTTCGCGCTGATCATGCTCGCCGTTGTTCTTACCAATAAGAAGAACAAATGGACAACCCGGATGCTGACCAACGGCGCCATCGCCATGGCGCTGTCCTTTGTGCTTTCCTTCATCCGCCTGGCCAGGATGGGCAACGGCGGTTCTGTCACGCTGGCAAGCATGCTGCCCCTGATGCTGTTTTCCGCGTCCTACGGCATCGGCCCCGGCATGATCACCGGCGTGGTTTACGGCATGCTCCAGTTTATCCAGAGCCCTGAGGTCGTCCACTGGGCACAGATGCTGCTGGATTATCCCATTGCATTCGCCATGCTGGGTCTCGCGGGCATGTATAAACCCTTTGCTTCGAAGAAAAAGGACTGGATGCTGTTCGTCGCCATTGTCGTCGCCGCATTCGGCCGCTTCGTTTGCCATACGCTGGCCGGCATGTTCTACTATGCGGGTAACGATTATGCATCCTGGTCGTTCCTTTTCAAATTGGGAACCAGCGCGGTCTATAACGGCAACTATATGCTGTGGGACACCCTGATCTGCCTCATCGTCGCCATTCCGGTCTATAAACCGGTCATGAAGCTGCTCAAATAAAAAAAGCTTCATTTGAAGCGTGCCCTCAGCATTGACAGCTTTTCTGCAGCCCACAGTGATACGCATTCAAAAAACGGCTCCGGCAAACACAGAGTCTGCCAGATGCCGTTTTCCCGAAACAAAAGGCTGCGCGCCCGGCCTGAATCCGGCCTGACGCGCAGCCCATTTTTATGGCTGTGTTGATTAAGCTTTCAGCTTTTCCGTAATCTTGCCGAAGGCTTCCTGCCAGTTTTTGAGCAGCTGTTCCGCCTCTTCGGGGGAATCGCCGCGCACGGCATGGTAGATCTTCAGCTTCGGTTCGGTGCCGCTGGGACGCACGACCGCGGTCACCTTGTCGCCGTAATAGAACTTGAGCACATTGCTCTCCGGCAGGGTGATGGCAGTGGTCTTCCCGGTTTCAAAGTCCTTATCCTCGCGCTTCTTGTAATCCTGCAGCCGCTTGAGGGGCAGGCCCATGACTTCCTTCGGCGGGTCGTTGCGCAACGCGTCCATCATGGAGGCCATCTTGATCATGCCCTCCTGGCCGGCGAACGCATGGTTCTCAAGCGCATTGCGGAACGCGCCGAAGCGCTTTTCCGCGTCGCGCAGCGCATCCGCCAGGGACTTGCCCTGCGCCTTGTAATGCGCAGCCATGCGGCAGATTACCAGGGAAGCGTTCACGGCGTCCTTGTCGCGCACGTCGATGCCCGTCAGGTATCCGTAGCTCTCCTCAAAGCCCATGATGAAGCGCTCGGGGTGTCCTGCGCCCTCCAGCAGGGCGATCTGTTCGCCGATGTACTTGAAGCCCGTGAGCACGTCGCGCATTTCAACGCCGTAGTATTCCGCGCAGCGCTTTGCCATATCGGTGGTCACGATGGTCTTCACGGCGACCGGCGCATCGGGCATGGTGCCTTCGGCCTTGCGCTTGGCGCACAGGTAATCGAGCATCAGAACGCCCATCTCGTTGCCGGTAATCAGGCGCTGTTCGCCGTTGTCCCATACGGCGGTGCCCACGCGGTCGCAGTCCGGGTCGGTCGCAAGCAGGAGGTCCGCCTTGGTTTCAGCCATCAGCTTCAGCGCCAGCTCCAGCGCTTCCTTGAATTCGGGGTTGGGATAACGGCAGGTGGTGAATTCCGGATCCGGGAATTCCTGTTCCTTCACGACGGTCACGTCAGAGAAACCGTTCATCGCCAGGATGCGGGTCACGGGCATACGGCCGGTGCCGTTCAGGGGCGTGTAAACCACCTTCAGGTTCGCGGCTTCCTTTTCGTCGCCGGGGGCGAGTTTGGAAACCATGGCCAGGAAATCGTCGATCACCTTCTGGTCGATGTAATTGATCATCCCGCTGGCAAGCGCCTGATCAAAATCCGCTTTGTTGATGCCGTCGAAATAATCCTGTTTGGCAATCGCGCGCTCAACGGCATGGGCGTCGTCGTCCGTCAGCTGGCAGCCGTCGGGGCCGTAGGCCTTGTAGCCGTTGTAAATGGCGGGGTTGTGGCTCGCGGTCACCATGATGCCGCCCTGGCAGTGCAGCACGCGGGTGGCCCAGGAAAGCATGGGGGTGGGCATCAGCTCGGTATACATGTATACCTTCACGCCGTTGCCCGCCATGATGGCGGCGGACACTTTGGCAAACACGTCGCTGTTGCGGCGGTTGTCGTGGCTGATGGCGACGGATACGCCCTCACCGTAACGCTCCTTCAGGTAAACGGCATAACCCTGGGTGGCTTTGCCGACGGTATAAATGTTCATGCGGTTGGTGCCGGCGCCGATCACACCGCGCAGACCGCCGGTGCCGAAGGCCAGATCTGAATAAAAACGTTCCTCAACCTGCTTTTCATCGTCCTTGATGGATTCCAGTTCCGCCCTGATCTGCGGTTCGTCCACCTTTTCAAGCCAGCGCAAAAAGTTCTGATTCATTTGGCATCACTCCTTTGTAATTCCATCCGCACGAAGCGGAAAAGTGGCAAGGATCTTCTTCCTGACCGGCCTTTCAAAGCCGTAAGTCAGCGCCGCGCCCAGAAGGACGGGAACGAGGAAGCAGGTCAGCGTATACAGGGTCTGCCAGGGCTGTTCGGCTGCCTGATTGGGAATCGGGGATGCGGAAGGAATCCAGCCCTGTTCCTTGATGATCACGGCGAGCCCCTGATGATACATGTAAAACTGAAAAGAGATGGCCGCAAAAAAGCGCATGACCCTGTTCCCGAAGCATAAGCGCACCGGACGGAATGAAAACGCAAGGCAGATCATGAACACCGTCAGCGAAAGCGCCAGCGGGAAACGCGTCGTCATCTGCCCGTGGCGGATGCTTTCCGTGCCGTTCTGTGCCGCCTGCGTGCTGACAAGCGAGGCCATAAAAAGCACGCACAAAAGCGCGGCGAATGTAAAAAACACCTTTTCCGTCCGCTGCTCTTCCCGGCCGGCTTCGGAAAAACGCTTTCTAAGTGCATCATAACACATCGCGCCGCCCATGCCAAGAGCATAAACATCCAGAAATGCCGGAAGCTGATTAAAAAACATCGCCGTGTCCGGCAGCGTAGCCGCCCAGGCCCGCCATGCGAAGGCCGCCGCCGTCATGCCAAGAAAGGTCCAGACGGGTTTCTTTTTGAACGCCCTGCACACAAAGGGAAAGAACAGATAAAAATAAACCTCCACCCCCACCGTCCAGAGCGCTCCGTTGAGCGGCGAGCGGTAATAGGTGGCGTAGCTGAGCGGATGCAGAAACGTCAGATGCGCGATCAGGTCCGTCCACATCTCAGACGCTGTGAAATACTGCCCCTTGCGGATGAAAAAGAAAAACAGAACGTTCAGAAGGTAACTCGGATAAATGCGCGCAAAGCGCCTGAGAAAGAAGCGTTTTCCCTCTCCCTTCTGCCAGTCCCTTTTGGTATAGGGCAAAAAAAGGCAGAAGCCGGAAAGAAGCAGCATGCCGTCCACCCAGATGTATCCTGAGCGGAGCAGGGGATCCAGGGAATAATACTGGTTCCCGATCACGGCATACGGCGTCAGCCAGCTCTGCTGCCAGATATGAAACGCACCGACAAGAAAAATCAGCAGCGCCCGGACGCCGTCAAGCACATCCACCCATCCCGTCTGACGGGTCTGATCCATCGCCCCGGCGCTTTGCTTGCTCATTCTCCGCTCTCCACTCTGGTCATCCTGTGCACAGTGCCGCCCTTTTCCTGTTTCAGGTTCAGGTTGTTCGCTCCGCAGGAGAGAATGTTATAGGTATATTCCATGGCGTTCGGGTCGTCCTCTTCGCCCATGTACACGGCATACTGCGTGGCGTAGAAGTAGCTGTCCTTCCCGTCCACCGTGCAGGTGCCGTCCTCCCTGAACTCGATCTTGACGCCCTTGCTGCTCTCCCAGGCGCCCAGCAGCTGATAGCAGATGCGGTTCAGCTTCTTTGTGGAAACGTCCCTGTAATCCGGAATCAGGCGGTAAAACGGCAGGGCCTCATAGGGCCGCTTCGCCTTGTAAAGCGCCTCTGCCAGCTGGTAAGCGGACGAAGCGTAAATTTCCTCAAGCCCGTCGTAGCGCTCCGGCAGAAGGTTCAGATCCATATCCTTCAGAACGCTCACGACCTCGGGATAATTCTTTTCCTCATAGGCCGCCAGCGCCAGATCGTACGCGGTCGCGTAATACGCGTCAAGGCAGGCGTCCTTCTGCTCGTTTGCATCCTGATAATCAGGGATCAGGGCATATTTTGCGGCCGCGGCGGCAAAATCCCCGGCCTCCTGCAGGGCCGATGCCTGCGAATACGCCGTTTCATAATACAGATCCGAAGCGTCCCGATAGGAGGGAACCTGCTGCAGATAGCCGATCGCCGCGTCCGCGTCTCCGTTTTCCAGCGCCGCGACGCCAAGGGAATAAATGCTCTCGGTGTATTTTTCCTCCGCGTCCGCATAATCCGGGATCACGGCAAAAATGTCCGCCGCCTTCTGGTAAGCGCCGGCGTTGAAGAAATCAAGCGCCATCAGGTACCGCGCGCGGTTTAAGTATTCCTGTGCGTCAGGTTCTTCGTCGCCAAGCTTGGAAAGCAGCACGATCGCTTCCTCATACGCTCCCCGGTCGATCAGCAGAATCGCCTGGCTGAGCCTGGCGTTCTCAAGCTCCGTCTCGCTGTCTTCGTACGCGCCGAGCTGTTCAAAAAGCGGCTCGGCGTTTTCATAATCGTTCACCGACATGTAAGCCTGCGCCTTGGCATAAATCAGGCTGAAGCGGTAATCGTCCGCGTCCGCGTAGCCCGTGATCTCCGAGAACAGGGTCAGCGCATTTTCCATGTCGCCGCTGTCATAGGCCAGCACCGCCTGACGGTAGACGCATTCCTTCAGCAGCAGTTCCGCTTCCTCGTTTCCGGGCGTAAGCTGGCTGAACCAGTCCACTGCGGTCTCGTAACGGCCCTCTTCCATTTCGGCGCGCCCGAGGTTCATCAGGCACTCTTCCCATTTTTCCTGCGCGTCGGCATAGGTGAGGATTTTTTCAAACATGCCCGCTGCCCGCAAATATTCCCCGTCCTCCAGGGCGCGCAGGGCGGGATCATACAGACACTGGCTGGCTCTTCTCTGCGCGTCGGAATAATCCCCCGCGGCCAGAAACGCGTCCGCCGCAAGCTCGAAATCTTCTGTATCAAAAAGCTGGCTGCCGAGCAGATAATAGGCTTCCTGCAGCCGCCTTGCGCTGTCGCGGTATTCCCTGATCGCCTCAAAACCCTCGATCGCGCCGTTTGCGTCGCCGGCGTTCAGTTTGGCCAGGGACGGCTGGTACAGGCACTCCAGCGCCTGCGTGTCCGCGTCCTGATAGCCCGCGATGGCCTGGAATTTTTCACGCGCGGCGGCAAAATCGCCCGTCTTCATCAGTTCCGTGCCCCACGCGTAATAGCACTGCCGGATGCGCAGCGCCGCGTCCTCATAGCCCGGCACCTCGCCGTAGAGGCGAATGGCGTTTTCCCACTGGCTCGAGGAAAAGTATTTTTCAGCCTGCGTATAGCGCGCTTCGACGGCACGCACGGACGAATCCTTGTAACTCCCAAGCGCGTCGAACCCCTGCTGCGCCACGCGCAGAGAGGTATAGGTGCCGTTTTTCAGGCTGTTCATCGCGCTCTGATAATCGCATTCCACCGCCATTTCCGCGGCGTTGCTGTAATCCTCCAGCGCCAGGAACTGCTCCTTGGCCGAGGCGTACTGTCCGTTTTCAAGCGCCTGAGAGGCCCGCATATAGCGGTAATACGGAATCCCGTGGAAATAAATGCCGTAAAACGCCGCCGCGGCGATCAGAACGGAAATAACGGCCGTGCGCAAAATCTTCATTTTGCGTTTTTTGCCGCGGATCTTTTCGGTTTCGGCTTCCTGGCGGAGCCTTTCCTCTTCGCGCTCGCGCCTTTGCGCTTCTTCAATTTCGTTCTGGCGGATCAGGATGATCTTTTCCACCTCGGCGCGGTTCAGCTTGGTGAACACGTCGTGCTTGTTGCGGCCGCAGCGCGCGCAGTGATCCCGCCCCGCGGCGTTGGCGCGCGAGCAGACGCACACCCAGACATTGCCCTGATCGCTCGGGAACACGGAAGCGTCCGGGCCGGCCAGGTTCTGCATGATTTCAAGGCGTTCGCCCTCTAATTTATCGGGCGCCTGATATTCGCTCAGCTCGCTTTCGCCCCTGCGCCACAGGCCGCCGTCCTCAAACCATACCTTTTCGACCAGGATCTCCAGATCCGGCGCCTGCGCCGCGCTCTCGTCCCGAATGGAAACCTCAAACACCTGCTGGGCGTCCGCGTCCGGCGTTTCCACCCTTTCCACATGCCTTGAAAGCGGTCCGCCGTCCTCATCAAAGGCGCGGATCGCCACCTGCACGCTCGCCACTTTCCTGTCGGAAAGGTTATACATCTGCAGCGTGCATACAGGGTATTCTTCCGTCGGAATCCGGCAATGCCATACCTCGACGGGGCATGTCAGGTCAATGCGCATCCATTCAGCCTCCAGACCGATGATCTATTGCCCGCGCAGCCAGCGCTTGATTGATTTTCTATCAGAGGTCTTCCTCGCAGGGATGAATCCCTTTTTCGTCCACCACGTCGTACAGAAGCCTTGCCTTCGGGCACGGCGCATCCGAAAACGTCAGCGCCGCAAGCAGCTCCTTCTCCGCGGCACGGGCGCTTTCCCAGGTGCGCGCGTGCACGGTGATCAGGCTCTCTCCCGCCCGGACACGGTCTCCGATCCGTTTGTTCATGACAAACCCGACGGCAGGATCGATCACGTCGTCCTTTGCCTTCCGGCCTGCGCCCATGCGCTGCGCCGCATAGCCAAGCGCCGTGCAGTCCGTCGCCTTCAAAAATCCGTCCCGCGGCGAAAGCACCTCGCAGATCACAGGCGCAGCAGGCAGCAGGGAAGGATCGTCGCAGACGCGCATGTCACCGCCCTGCGCCCTGATCATTTCCTTCAGCTTGTCAAGCCCGCGGCCGCTTGCAAGCGCCGCTTCCATGGCGTCTTCGGCGCTCTTCTGATCGTTTTCGACACCGGAGGCAACCAGCATTTTCGCGCCGAGGAAGAGCGCCATTTTGCGCAGCGGATGCTCTTTCGGCGTTTTTCCGGCAAGCACTTCGATGGCTTCCCGCACCTCCAGGGCGTTTCCGACGTACGAACCGAGCGGCTCTTCCATGCCGGAAATCACCGCCGTCACCCGGCGCCCGGCGAGACGGCCGATGCGCACCATGGTATCGGCAAGGTGAACGCTTTCCTCTTCCGTCGCCATGAGCGCGCCGGAACCGGTCTTTACGTCCAGAACGATCGCTTCGGCGCCGGAGGCGAATTTCTTGGAGAGGATGCTCGACGCAATCAGCGGCACGGAGTCGACCGTCGCCGTTACGTCCCGAAGCGCGTAGAGCGCCTTGTCCGCCGGGGCCAGCTCGCTGCTCTGCCCCACCACCGCGCAGCCGACGCGTCTTACGATGCTCACAAATTCGTCCACAGGCAGCATGACGCGCATGCCGGGAATGGATTCCATTTTGTCGATGGTGCCGCCGGTGTGGCCAAGCCCACGCCCGCTCATCTTCAGCACCTTCGCGCCGCACGCGGCCGCAAGCGGGGCAAGAATCAGCGTGGTGGTGTCGCCGACGCCGCCTGTGGAGTGCTTGTCCACGGGCACGCCGCCCACATCGGGCCTGAGCATGTCGCCGCTCTGCGCCATCGCCATGGTCAGATCGACCGTCTCGCGGTCGTCCATGCCGTTCAGGCGGATGGCCATGAGCAGCGCGGAAAGCTGGTAATCCGGCACCATGCCCCTGGCCGCGCCTTCGGCAAAAGCCCTGATCTC
>CAMOIA010000045.1 GCA_946615785.1 uncultured Clostridia bacterium | reverse complement strand
GGTGATCGCCTCGGTCTTAAGGCCGCATGAGGCGGTTCTGGCGGCGGACACAGGGCATATCGCCTGCCATGAAACCGGCGCGGTCGAAGCGTCCGGCCATAAGGTGCTCACCATTGCGGGCCATATGGGCAAAATGGACGCGGCCGGGGCGGAGGGGTACCTGGCCAGGTACTGGGCGGATGAAACCCATGAGCACATGCCAAAGCCCGCGATGCTCTACCTTTCCCAGCCCACCGAATGCGGAACGCTGTATTCTTTTTCGGAGCTTTCAGCGCTAAGGGCAGTAGCGGACAAATATCACCTGTGCGTCTATGTGGACGGCGCCCGGCTTGGCTACGGCCTTGCGAGCGGGGAGGGGGACGTATCGCTTGAGGCGCTTTCGTCGCTTGCGGACGTATTTACGATCGGCGGCACCAAGGTGGGCGCGCTTTTCGGGGAAGCGGTCGTGTTCACAAACGATCGCTACGGCGCTGAATTCCGGTATCTGATGAAGCAGCGCGGCGCCATGCTTGCGAAGGGAAGGATTCTGGGCATCCAGTTTGAAACCCTGTTTGAAGACGGCCTGTATGTGCGCATCGCGGGGGACGCCGTGCGCAGGGCGGGGCGCGCGCAGGACGCTTTTGTGAAAAAGGGCGTGCCTCTTCTGTGCCATTCTCCCACGAACCAGATTTTTCCCATGCTGCGCGCGGATCAGAAGGCGCATTTTGAACGGGAAGGGATCGCGTTTTCGCTCTGGGAGCACAGGGAAAACGATGAAAACGTCTACCGCCTGTGTTTCAGCTGGGCGGTGACGGACGCGCAGATGGAGGCGCTGCTGTGCGCAATCGACTCCATGCCGGCGTGACATGGCGCAACAGGGTTCGGGAGGTGAGGCGGCAGTGAAGCTGATGATTGCTTCGGATATCCATGGCTCCGCGCTCTTTTGCCGAAAAATGCTTGAAGCTTTCGACCGGGAAGGCGCGGAAAGGCTTTTGCTGCTCGGCGACCTTCTGTACCACGGGCCGAGGAACGACCTGCCTAAAGGGTATGCCCCGAAAGAAGTCATCGCGCTTCTGAACGATAGAAGGGAGCGCATCTTCTGCGTCCGCGGAAACTGCGACACGGAGGTGGACCAGATGGTGCTCCGCTTCCCGATCATGGCGGATTATGCCGTGCTGCCCCTTGACAACGGCAGGCTATGCTATGCGACGCACGGGCATGTCTTCAACATGCAATCTCCGCCGCCGCTGTGTCCGGGAGACCTGCTTTTGCAGGGACACACCCACGTGCCGTGCTGCGAAGCGTTCGGGGAAAACCATTTCTGCCTGAACCCGGGTTCCGTCTCCATTCCCAAGGAAGGGAGCGAACGGGGCTATATGACGCTGTGCGGCGCATCCTTTGCCTGGAAAACGCTTGACGGAAGGATTTATATGGAAAAAACTTTTGACCCGGCTTTGCCTGAAAGGAGCGGAACGTGAAGCAGCTTCGCCGCCTGATCTGGTTTATCGCTTCAAGGCTGTTCGTCGCGGTCCTGGTGCTCGGGATCCTTGTGACCGTGTTTTATTTTTCCATGAACGCGGCCAATATCTACGTGATCCTCAAGGACGGCATGGCAAGGCGCGCGCAGGTGATCATGATGGACGAGGATCCCGCGGTGCTGAACGGCTATTTTTCCGATGTGTACCTGCAGCGGGATACGCTTCTGACAGCGACGCTGGAGCACGGATCGGTCTATACGAATTATTACGACATTACCGGCATCAACCACAGCCTGCAGCTGGAAAGCGTATGGTGCTGGCCGTGGGACGATACGGCGCGCGCGGTGTTTGTGGAATCCATCCAGGGCATCGACGGAAGGCTCAAAGCCTCCGTGCGCCTGATGGCGCAGGAAATGGGACTGACGAACGCGCCTCCCGCCTGGGCGAAGATCCGGTATGAGGCCGTCCTCACCAAAGACAATAACCGCTGGGTGATCCGCAATCTGACACAGAATGGTGTGCTTGAATGAACGGGAAAGAGAAACCAGACAAAGAAATACCCGTGATCCTCGCGCCGATGGCGGGGATCACGGATTGTGTTTTCCGGCGCATCTGTTTTGAGCAGGGCTGCACCGGCGCGACTACGGAAATGATCAGCGCGCAGGGCTATCTTTCCGCGCCGCGGATGCTCAAGGCCTACGGCGACCTGATCAAAACCCTGCCCGGGGAAGGCACGGTATACGCGCAGGTCTTCGGGCGTGAGGCGAAGTGGTTCGGCATGGCGGTTTCCGCCATCACGGAACTGGGCCTTTTCGACGGGATCGACATCAACATGGGCTGCCCCGCGCATAAGGTGACGGGCGGCGGCAACGGCAGCGCCCTGATGCGCAATCCCGCGCTGTGCGGAGAGATCGTGAAGGCCTGCGTGGAGGCAACGAAGCTTCCGGTGACGGTCAAAATGCGCCTTGGGTGGGACGAAAACGAGATCACCTGCCTTGACGTTGCCCGGGCGGCGGAGCAGAACGGCGCCGCCGCGCTGACGGTGCACGGCAGGACGCGCAGCCAGTTTTACGCGGGCAAGGCGGACTGGGAGTGGATCGGACGGGTGAAACAGCACGTTTCCATTCCGGTCATCGGAAACGGGGATGTCGACAGCGGCGAAAGTGCGCTGGAAATGCTGCGGGTAACGGGCTGCGACGGGGTCGCCGTCGGCAGGGCGGCCCTCGGGAACCCGTGGATTTTCGCTCAAATCAACGCCGCGCTCCGGGGAGAAATGTATACCCGGCCCTCCTACGAGGAAGTGATCGAAACCGCGCTGCGCCAGGCCCGCGAAATGGCGGACTGGAAGGGCGAAAAAAGAGCGGTGCTTGAAATGCGCAAGCACTTTTCATGGTATATCGCGGGCAGACGGGGCGCCGCGAAGCTGCGCCCGAGGATCAACCAGGCCGAGACGCTGAACGAAGTGGAGGGCCTCCTGCGCAGTCTTGAAGACCGTGCGTGAAGCCCTCCGAAAAAAGGATTATGACGGGGATGGATCAGGGTTTGATCATGTTCTGCGGGTCGACCCCGATGTAGACGGTGCCGGGAACCGGCCCGCCGACGTGGAAGGATAAAAGCTCGCTCACCGTAACCAGCTGGTATCCTTTCGCGATCAGCTCGGGTACGGCTTTTTCCACGGCGGAAGCAGTGGTTTCATACAGATCGTGCATGAGGATGATGGCGCCGTTTTCGGCGCCTTTTAAAATGGCCTTATAGGTTTTGTTCGTGTTGCGGTTGGACCAGTCGAGCGTGTCCGATTTCCAGGAGGCGACGGTCATGTTGAATTCCGCGCACACGTTTTTCACGGTCCCGTTGAAGGAGCCGTAAGGGCATCTGAGCACCTGCACAGTCTGGCCGGTGAGCTCGAACACCAGATCGTTCACCCGGGCGATCTGGCTGCGGATCTGGCTTGCGTTCAGCTCCGTCAGCTTCTGGTGCGACCAGGTGTGGCAGGCGATCTCGTTTTCCTGGCCGGCGATGTCGCGCAGGATGTTTGCAAAAGCGTTCAGCCGGTTTCCGACCACGCAGAAGGTGGCCCTGCCGCCGTAGTTTTCAAGAACGTCCAGAATCCGCACCGTTTCCGGGCTCGGCCCGTCGTCGAAGGTGAGCGCGAGCATTGGTTTTGTCGGGTCGATTTTGCGTTTCCCGCTCTCAAGATACGTGTTGGACAGGGCAATATAGTCGGCTGACTGCATGTATTTGAGCGTGATTTTCTGCATGCCGCAGTTGAGCGGCAGAATTTCGCCCGGCAGGAAGTAAAAGGTGATGCCCTGCTGATCGAGCACTGCGTGGCTGAACCAGTCCAGATCCTCCGGGGGCTGGTATCCGCCGGCGGCTTCTCCGAAGATGCGGGAAATTTTGCTGCGAAGCTGGAATTCGATCTGCTCCGCGTTTGCGGCAAGCTCTTCGCCCTTAAGGATGCGGTCATCCACCATGTCGATGGTATAGGCCTTCACGCAGCTTGCGCTGCCGAGTCCGTTTACGGTGTACTGGCCCACCAGGATCAGGGAGGCGTAGCGGTCGGTCAGCTGGATGGAGGAATAATTCAGAAGGAAGCTGGCGTGCGAGGCGCTGTGGTGCTGCTGGTAATCGGCCGAAACGGCGCTGATCAGATCGTGGGTGTAGCGGGATATTTCCGCGTCGACTTTTCCAAGGATAAAGACCGGGTAGCGAACCGAGCATTCCAGCTGTCCGACGGCGGCGGACATGCTTTTCTGGCTTCCGACGGCGTGCAGGGAGGTGTTGACGGCGGTGGCCTCGATCCGGTACATTTTGCTGTCAGTCAGGCAGTTCATCACGCTGTAGTCGGTATCGGTGACCGTGACGTCCTCTTTGCGGATGTAGCCGAAATCAGAACCGGTGCGCACCTGCACCCAGCCGTCCAGATCCTCCGTCAGCTCGAACCGCGCTCCGCTGAAACACTTGGCGATGATGGAGGAGGCGGCGTCCGGGGTCGAATGGAGATTCACGATCAGCGTGTCCGTGTTGGCAATGGCCCAGCCGAGATGGGTATATTCTTTGGTTACGTTGATGTATTTGGACATCATATAGCCGTAGCGGCCGTTGACTTCCACATGGTACCAGCTGCCCTTGGTCTCCACGATGTTGACGAGGGTGCCCTTGGAATAGGTGTCGATAATGTCCGCGGAGCCATTTGCTTCCGTGCGCATTTTCAGCGAACCGCCTGTGATCGCCCCGATCATGCGGGCAGAATCTTCCTGCGCAAGCGCGGCGGACGCGAGCAGGATCAGGAGCAGGGCGAGGAACAGGACGCGCGATTTCTTCATGCAAAGGAGTCCTCCCATCAGGTTTCAAGGGTAAGTATAGCGGAAAGAAGGTGGAAAATCAACTGCCCTGCGGCGACGGCGAGGGAATGGCCTGGGGCGGCGGGGATGGCAGCGTACGCTCGACAAAGGACTGCATGACATAGCCTTCGGCGCTGTCCGTTTTGACATGCAGCCAGCCGTCCCCGCATTCCTCCAGCACGACGAGCGGCTGTCCGTAATAAAGCTGCCGCAGGATGATACCGTTCATCGTCGGCTCGGAGCGAAGGTTCAGGGAGGAATTGACGCCGATGTTCACCACGGAAACGGTATAGAGACCCATGCTTTCGCTTTCTGTGACCGGCATCAGGGTCGGCCTTGGCGTCGGGGTCGCCGGCGGGCCGGGGCTGACGAGGAAATGATCGCTCACCGCGCTGGGCGTCGGCGCTGCGGTAAGCACGTTTTCCCGGAAGGCAAGGCCGGGATAGTAGAAGGCGAGGATCTCGCGCCAGGTTTTGCCGTAGGCCCCGGCCATCTGCTGGGCTCCGCGCTGGCTCATGCCCACGCCGTGGCCGAAGCGCCGGCCCTCGATCACAAAGGCCGTTTCCGTTTCCCGGACGGTGATGATCTCGTTGGAAAGGCCGCTGTTGATATCAAGGCCGCACAGGGCTTCGATTTCGGGGAACAGGCTGTATACGACCCGAACGGGAATGCGCGTCTGCACAAGGGCACCTTCCGCCGGTGCGCCGGACGGAACGCCGAAATAGATCTCTTCTTCGTCCGTTTCCTTTTCGACCGGGACGATCAGCGTGACGGCAAGCGATTTCCCGTCCGACAGGATGTCCATGTCCGTGACGGCGTGGATGCTTTCCGGCAGGACCTGCGTCTGCTCTCCGACCGTGCCGAGCACCTCAGATGCTTTTTCAGCAAAGGTGCGCTCGAGCGGGCCGGGAACGCTCAGATCCTTTGCGACGGTGTAGCGTCTGACGGTGCTTCCGGGGTTTTCAAGGTCGTAAGGGTCGTCCTTGGCGACGAGGTAGCTCACGTCTTCCATGCTCCAGACGCTTGAAAGCGTTTCGGTGCGGCCGCCGTTGCTCGCGCTGTAATAGCAGCTGGCAATCTTTCCCTTTTCGTCGATGCCGACGATTCCCTTCGTTTCCTCGATCGCTTTTTTTGCGTTGACGTGTTCGGCCTGGATGCCGTAAAAGGCCTGGTCGTTTGTGTTGTCCACAAGGTCATAATCCGACGCCGCGCCGCGAAGGCGGTTCAGG
The DNA here is from genome assembly GCA_946615785.1 of uncultured Clostridia bacterium. Lineage (GTDB taxonomy): Bacteria > Bacillota > Clostridia > Christensenellales > Aristaeellaceae > RUG756. Next base: position 3,077 of record CAMOIA010000045.1, on the reverse strand, counting down.
GCATAGGTCCTTGCGGCGACGGATTGCGCCTTGAGCGCTTCCAGCGGCCAGGAATCGCTCATTTCATAGGGGACGACGCCCAGCAGGTATTCTTCGATGGGAACGTAGAGGATCAGCCTCAGCTGTCCGTCCCGGACGGTGATGTGCAAATCGCCCGGATACAGTGGGTACAGGCCCGAAAAGCGGATGCCGTTTTCAAGCTGCTGATCGCTGTTTGCAAGGGCATGGCGGCACAGAACGGCCTCCCGGCCGCAGAACATGGCCATACCGCCGTAATACACGAAGAGCCCTTCCGGGAGCGAGGCGATCTTCAGTTTCGTTCCGCGCTGGAACACGGTTTGCCCGATGGAATAGCTTCCGTCCAGGGAGAGAGTCACCTGGTCTGTCGTTTCCACCTTCGTCAACAGCAGCCGCACTGTGTCCTGCTCCGCGCGCCCTTGCGGCAAAAGCAGAAGCAGGCAAAGGATCAGCGCGGGAAGCAGCCCTTTTCGTATCGTCATGCCTGGCCTTCCTTTTCATCGCCACGGTACACAAGCAGCGCGCCGGGCAGAAGCTTCATTTCGGCTTTTTCCATCGGAACCACTTCGCCGTCAATGTTGACGAACATCCCGGGGCCTTCGATCGTGACGGCGTCCGAGAGATAGCGGGTCATTTCCGGCATTTCCAGGATTTTTTTCCGCATGAGGGTCAGGATGCGGGCAGGGAGTCGCTTTGACGCGATGGGCCGGAGCATTTCGACGTCGAAGCGTCCGTCGTCGATGCGGGCCAGCGGGGCGATCTGGATGCCGCCGCCGATAAACTGACCGTTTGCGACGGAGCAGACCGTCATTTCTTCGTTCATATGCTCTTCGCCGTTGACCGTGTAGGTGAGGCGGAGGGTTTTGTAGTGCAGGGCCGCGCCGATCAGGCCCAGCAGGTAGGGGAGAAGGCCGCGCAGGTGCTTTTTGTATTTTTCGGCGTGCCTGAGCACGTCCACGTCAAAGCCGGCGCCGGCCTCGTTCAGGAAAATCCTTTCGCCGTTGATGATGCCGACGTCCGTTTTCCGGGGCGCGGAATTCGCGATGAGCGCCATGGCCCTGCCGGCATCCATGGGGATATGGGCGGTTTTGCAAAAATCATTGCCCGTGCCGCAGGGGATGATGCCAAGCGCGCAGGCGGAAAACGCAAGCCCGCCCGCGGCTTCGGAGCACGAGCCGTCCCCGCCGACCACCACGAAGGCGTCGCACTGCTGCTGTGCCGCCTGCCGGGCAAGCGAACGGATATGGCCCGCGGCGGTCGAGGCGATCCGCTTGACCTGCAGCCCCTTTGCCGTAAAGAAGGCTTCTGCGTCCGCGCTGATTTTTTCCGCAAGCCCTCGCTTGCCTGACGTTGGATTGTATACAATATACATTCCGTTCACCTCGATCCACAGGGCGTTCAAAACGCTTTCATTATATCACAGGAAAAAGACGATGAGAATAAGAAGGATCAAAAAGTTGCCGGCGCGAAACGCGGAAAACCGTCTTCCGGCGCATTTGACAAAGGGCGCCCGAACTCCTTGGAGAACGGGCGCCCTCAGGGTTTTTCACGGCATCCAGCGGTTCAGCTCTGCATCGGTCGCAAGCACCGTATGGGTGCCGCCGATCAATTGTTCTTTTCCCTTTGCGTAGTCGATGCCGCTGCTTGCGTAATCATAGGGGATGGATTTGCGTTTCTTTTCCACTTCCGGGTCGGGGTGCGGGATGGCGGAAAGCAGCGATTTTGTGTACGGATGAACCGGATTGGAAAAGATTTCCGCCTTCGAGCCGGCTTCCACCATATAACCCCGGTGCAGTACGCCGATCCTGTCGGAGATGTACTTCACCATGCTCAGATCGTGCGCGATGAAAAGATACGCGCAGCCTGTTTCGTCCTGGATGTCCTTCATCAGGTTGACGACCTGGGCCTGAATGGAAACGTCCAGGGCGGAAATGCATTCGTCCGCGATAATGAGCTTCGGGTTCATGATCAGCGCCCGGGCGATGCCCACGCGCTGGCGCTGTCCGCCGGAGAACTGATGGGGATACCTGGACGCGTGTTCGGGGCTGAGCCCCACTTTTTTCAGCATTTCGCTGATCTGATCCGCACGGTCCGATTTTGAGGCGCAGCGGTGATGAATGTCCAGCCCCTCGCCGATGATGTCGGCGATTTTTTTGCGCGGGTTGAGCGAGGCCATGGGGTCCTGAAAGATCATCTGCATATCGTTGCGCAGCATGGCGCGGGTATCCGGATCCATTTTGCCGGTAATGTCTTTGCCGTTGAAGGTGATCTTTCCGCCCGTGGGATCATACAGGCGGATGATGCTGCGGCCGATGGTGGTTTTTCCGGAGCCGGATTCTCCGACCAGACCGTAGGTTTCGCCGGGATAGATGCTGAAGGAAACGCCGTTGACGGCCTTGACGGTATAGGAGCGGGAGACACGGAAAAACTGCTGCAGGTTTTCCACACGAAGAAGCGGCTGTGTCATGAGCGTTTTTCCACCTCTTTCCGCGCCCGCTCAAGCCGGGCCTCAAGTTCTTCGGGCAGATCGATCTTCGGCGCGTCCGGGTGCAGGAGCCATGTGGCGGCGAAATGCGTCCGGCTCACCTGGAAAAGCGGCGGCTCCGCCTTTTCGTCGATCACAAGCGCATAGCGGTTCCTTGCGGCGAAGGCGTCGCCCTTGGGTTCGTGCAGAAGGTTCGGGGGACTGCCGGGAATGGAATAAAGACGGCTCTCGTCCGTATCCATGTCCGGCATGGCGGAGAGCAGGCCCCAGGTGTAGGGATGGCAGGGCTCGTAAAAGATTTCGTTCACATTGCCCACTTCGACGATTTTACCGGCGTACATCACATTCACATAATCGGCCACCTTCGCGACCACGCCAAGATCGTGGGTGATGTATACCACGGAAAGACCCATCTTTTTCTGGATGTCCATGATCAATTCCAGAATCCTGGCCTGGATGGTCACGTCCAGCGCGGTGGTGGGTTCGTCGCAGATCAGGATATCCGGATCGGCGCTCAGGGCGATGGCGATGACCACGCGCTGCCGCATGCCGCCGGAAAGCTGGTGGGGATAAT
>CAMOIA010000044.1 GCA_946615785.1 uncultured Clostridia bacterium | reverse complement strand
TTCAGGTAGCGGGAGCTGCCGACGGGGTAGTAGACGTCGATGCAGGAGCCGTAGCGGGCGATGTAGCAGGTGCCCGTGGCCTTGACCTTATTGTAGATGGTCGAGCCGTCGGAGGCCTTGCCGATGACCTCAAGGAGCATGAGGGCGGCGATGGTAATGCGGTTGGCCTTGGAATTGGTCATCTGGGAGGAGGTCATGTCAAGGTTTTTGATGTTCGTGGAGTAGTACTCGCTGCCGCTCTTGGCGGAGGCGACGGAGGTGCAGGAAAGGGCGATGGAGACGAGCAGGACGATGGCGACGATCTTGGTGATGGCAGTGTTCTTCATGGCTGTATCCTCCTTAAGGTTTTCGTTTCGGTTTGGTCTGTCCAGGAGCTTGTATCTCCTTTCGACGATTGGATGATAACACGGAAAAAAGGCGCCCCTGTCTACCGCGGGTAGACAGGTTTTTTCTTTTTTACTCCTTTTTTAGGGGTTCTGTTTCGTCCGGAAGCGGGCAGCTTCGGGCGGCGTATGCCGGTGCGGAGCCGGTTTTCAGTCCGCGCTTTGTTTTCCGCGTTCCGCGCCGTATTTCGGGCTTGATTGGCGCTTGACAATCCTTTCGGGCGCGGTATAAAATACATTGTTTGCCGCATGGGCAAACGGTATTCTGGATTTATAAAGGAAGGTTTCGCATGGTTCGCGAGGATATCAGGAACATCGCCATCATTGCACACGTCGATCACGGGAAAACCACCCTGGTGGATCAGCTGCTCCGGCAGAGCGGCGTTTTCAGACAGAACCAGCAGGTGGAGGACCGCGTGATGGACTCCAACGCCATCGAACGGGAGCGCGGCATCACGATCCTGGCAAAAAACACCTCGATTCACTTTGGCAACACCAAAATCAACATTGTCGACACGCCCGGCCACGCTGACTTCGGCGGCGAAGTGGAGCGCGTTTTAAAGATGGTGGACGGCGTTTTGCTGCTGGTGGATTCTTTCGAAGGCCCGATGCCGCAGACCCGGTTTGTCCTGCAGAAGGCGCTGAGCCTGAAGCTGCCGGTGATTATCGTTATCAATAAGGTGGACCGCCCGGATGCACGCTGCGAGGAAGTGGTGGACGAGATCGTGGATCTGCTGATCGAACTGGACGCCGATCCCGCGACCCTCGACCGGCCCATCGTATATGCGAGCGCCCGCAGGGGCACAGCCACGCTGGATCTGGAAACCCCCGGCACGGACATGCGGCCGCTGTTCGAATCCATTCTGAAGTATATTCCGGCGCCGGAGGGCGACCCGGACGGCCCTGCGCAGGTGCTCATTTCCACCATTGACTACAACGACTATGTCGGGCGCATCGGCATCGGCCGCATCAGCCGCGGAAAGCTTTCCGAGGGCATGATGGTGGTGCGCTGCAACGCGCTTTCCGATAAGGTGACCCCGCCCTGGCGCCTGACCGGTCTTTCGGTTTACGAAGGGCTCAAGCGCATGGGCGCGCAGGAAGTGAGCATGGGCGACATCGTCGCGCTGACGGGCCTGCCGGACATCGAGATCGGCGATACCGTCTGCTCGCCCGACCGGGTGGAGCCGCTGCCCTTTGTCGCCATTACCGAACCCACCGTTACCATGACCTTCTCCGTGAACGATTCGCCGTTTGCGGGCCGCGAAGGGCAGTTCGTCACCTCCAGGCATTTGCGCGCCAGGCTCTACCGCGAGATCGAAACGGATGTCTCCCTGCGCGTCAAGGACGGCGCGACGCCGGACTGCTTTGAGGTATGCGGAAGGGGCGAACTGCATCTTTCCATCCTGATTGAAAATATGCGCCGCGAGGGCTATGAATTCCAGGTCAGCAAGCCCGAGGTCATTTTCAAAATGGAAGGCACCAAGCGCATGGAGCCCATCGAAATGATGGTGGCGGACGTGCCCCAGGCCTATGCCGGCGCGGTGATCGAGAAGATCGGCCGCCGCAGGGGCAATCTGGTTTCCATGACGGGCGGCGAACGCGTGCGCCTGGAATTCATGGTGCCGAGCCGCGGACTTTTCGGTTATCGCAGCGAATTCATGACCGATACGCGCGGCGAGGGCGTGATGAGCAGCGTTTACGACCACTACGAAGAATTCAAGGGCGATATCCCGCATCGCAGCGTCGGCGCGCTGGTCTGCTATGAAACCGGCGAAGCCACGCAGTACGCGCTGTATTATGTGCAGGAGCGGGGCACGCTGTTCATTTCCAACCAGACGCCGGTATACGGCGGCATGATCTGCGGCGAATCCAGCCGCCCGGGCGACATTGTGGTGAACGTGTGCAAGGCCAAGCATGTCACCAACATGCGGAACGCCTCCGCTTCGGAGGACAGTCTGCGCCTTGTGAGCGTCCATCCGCTGACGCTGGAGGAATGTCTGGAATTCATCGACGACGACGAACTGCTGGAGATCACGCCGAAATCCCTGCGCATGCGCAAGCGGGTTCTGAGCCACGAGCAGCGCATGAAAAACGCGGCCCGCGTGAAAAACTCGGATTGATCCTTCCGCCGCGGCAGGTCCGCGGCGGTTTTGATTCTGCTTTGTGATTTCAGGGACGGAAGAAAGGCGGGCGCATATGAGGGCTCTTTTCGTCTGCACGGGCAATACCTGCCGCAGTCCCATGGCGGAAGCGATGTGCTGCGCCATGGGTATTGAAGCCGCCTCCGCGGGGCTGAACGCGCCGGATGGCATGGGCGCGTCCGCAAACGCCGTCCTGGTGATGCGGGAGCGGGGGCTGGACCTGACCTGCCACCGCGCGAAAACCGTCAATGAAAGCATGCTGCGCCAGGCGGATATCGTCGTGTGCATGACGGACGGGCACGCGCGGACGCTTGCCGCCCGCTATCCCGCGTACCGCGGAAAAATCACCACGATGCCGGACGCGATCCCGGACCCGTACGGCGGAACCCCCGCGGAATACCGCCTCTGCGCGGACGCGATTGAGCGGGGGCTTAGCACTTTGCAAAGGATGGGGCGGCTGTAGCATGGAAATGACGCGCATCGCGCATGTCGAGAACGATTTTCCCGAAAAATTCGGCCTGCCCCGGCAGCCGGGCATCCTGTGTGATATACCGGCGCGGATCGTGTTTGAGCCCGCGTACCGGGACAAAAACGCGCTTCGCGGCCTGGATGGTTTCGAACGCCTGTGGCTGCTGTGGCAGTTTGACCGCGTCGGCCCTTCCGGTTTTTCCCCGACCGTGCGTCCGCCAAAGCTCGGCGGCAATACGCGCATGGGGGTGTTCGCAACGCGTTCGCCGAACCGTCCGAACCCGATCGGGCTGACCTGTGTGCGCCTTGACAGAATCGAGTGGGAGGGCGCAGACGCGCCCGTGCTGGTCGTTCGCGGCGCGGACATGAAAAACGGCACGGCCATTCTGGATATCAAGCCCTATCTGCCCTACGCGGACGCGTATCCCGATGCCAGGGCAGGCTTTACACAGCAAATTGACACGACGCGCCTTGCCGTCCTGGACCCCAGTTCGCTGCTTTTATCGCTTCCGGCGGAGAAAAGAGAGGTGCTCAGAAGCGTTCTTTCGGGCGACCCGCGGCCGGGGTACCAGCGGGAAGCGGAAAGCTACGGCATTGCGTACGCCGGCTTCAACATCCGTTTCTCCGTACAGGGGGAAACGCTGACCATTACAAAAATCGAGAGCATCAGCCAAAAGGAGACAAAATGCCATGATGAATAAAAAAGACATCGCGGAAATCAGGCGGCGCTTTAATTTCGAGCACAACGCCATCAGCTGCATCCGCGGCTGCTATGTGCAGAAGGACGGAGAGATCATCTCTTCCTTTAACAAACCGCTGCAAAGCCTGCCGCGCGAGGAAGCGGAAAAGTACCTGGCCATCTTCCGCCGCGCGCTGTCCGGGGAAATCGGGCAGAACCTGCTCAATTTCGATTACAGCCCCGAGGAGGTGATGACCTCCGAACCGCACCATTTGCTGATGCGCCTGCGGGAAACCGCGCTCAAAGACGACGAGGCGGTGGAGACGCTCTTCAAAAACATCATTTCCTCCATCCACATGGAAGACAACTGCCTGCTGCTGGCCATGCACGACGGCTACGACGTGCCGTTCAAAGGCGCGGACGGGGAAACGGATCAGGAGCGGTCGACGGAAATTTTCAAATTCATTCTCTGTGCCGTGTGTCCGGTGAAGCTGAGCAAGCCAGGCCTGAGCTATTTTTCGGAGGATCAGGATTTCCATGCCCGCGAGAGCGACTGGATGGTGGCTGCGCCGACGCTTGGCTTCATGTTCCCCGCTTTTTCCGAAAGGACCTGCGACATCTACGGCGCGCTCCTCTACACCAAGGACACCTCTGACGCGAACGAGGATTTCGTGAGCGCCATCATGGGCACGGAACCGCAGATGCCCTCCGACATCCAGCGGGCCACCTTCAGCCAGGTCCTGGAAGACGGCCTGCAGGAGGAGTGCAGTCTGGAGGCTGTGCAGGCCGTGCAGGACATGGTGCTCAAGGCCGCGGAGGAGACCAAGAAGGACCGGCATGCCATGCCGGCGCATTTTTCCGCGGACGACCTGAAAACCACGCTTGTGGACAGCGGTGTGTCGTTTGAGCGCGCGGACGCCTTCTCCCAGCGCTATGAGGAGGAATTCGGTCATCAGGCGGTGCTCAGCGCGGCGAACGTCGCCCCGACAAGGCAGTTTGAGGTCAAGACCCCCAGCGTTTCCATTCGCGTGGATCCGGAAAAGAGCGATCTTGTGGAGACCCGCATTATCGACGGGCACAACTATATCCTCATCCGCGCGGACGAAAGCGTGACGGTGAACGGCGTGAACGTGCGGTTTTGAGACAGGGAACGCCCGGTGGCCTCCGCGGCCCCCGGGACCCCCGCGCTATGATCCATCTCCTGGACCTCACTGTTGCGGTGCAAGGCTTCGAAGGAAAGCAACCCGTTCTGCCCGATTCGTTGGGGAAGCGGAAAGATGGTTGTGTTTCCGGATGCTTTGGCATCCGGGTCGGCGGCAAAGGCCGCCCGGCCGGAAACCGCGGCGACAAGTCAGTATGTCGCCGTTCCCTCACGTTTCAGCGGGAAGCAAACAGGTTTCTTCACGCAAGCGACATCCGCAAGGCGGTGTCCAGGGGCCTACGGCCTTTGGCGCAGGAGTTTGAGGGCCGCGCAGGCCCTCATCCCGTTCCCCTGGCTGCGAAGGCGCACACAGGCCGGGTGAGGCGAAATCCGGAAATTACGCGGCTGAAAGCTTGCTTTTCAGCCGGTTTTGTTTTATAATGGATAAATCAGAGAACAGAAAACCATAACAACCATCAAAAGGAGGATCTTCCATGAAAAAGATACTTGCCATCGTATTGGCCCTGATGATGCTGCTTTCCGCCGTTCCGGCGCTGGGCGACGTCGCCTCGATCGTGGAGGAAGGCGCGAACCTGACGCATGAAGAGCTGGTGGAAAAGGCGCTTGCCGAAACCGGCGATTTCCTGGTTTATGGAAACACGAGCCGCATTCAGAACGCGTTTGACGCCTTCAAAGCGCTCTATAACCTCACGGGTGAAGCGAGCAACCTGAAGGACGGCCCGATCTATACCAAACTGGACAGCGAAGTCAATTCCAGCGCCAAGGGCGCCGACATGGTCATGATTCAGGACGGCGCGCAATTGATCGGTGCGATCGAATCCGGCTGGCTTGTGAACTATGTGCCTGCGAGCGTTGCGGAATTCGTGGCCGAAGGCGACAGGGTGCCGCTGGTGCATCAGTACATCAACAAGCTGTTCATTTACAACAACGGCGGCGATAACGTTCCGGCCATCAAGAACGTCTGGGAGCTGACCGCGCCTGAAATGAAGGGCAACGTGATCTTCAAGAATCCTGAGGACGAGCAGGTGAACATGAACTTCCTCGTCATGTGCACGAGCCCCGAATGGAGCGATAAGCTGGCCGAAGCGTACAAAGCCTGGAAAGGCGAGGAAATCGACCTTGGCGATTATGAGAACGCGGGCTACAAGTGGGTGGCCGAATTCCTGGACAACTGCTCCTTCGGACAGAGCGATACCAAGATCGCCGAAGAAGTAAGCCAGGAGACCGCGCAGGGCAAGATCGGCCTGTTCGTGCTGAGCAAGCTGCGTTCCTCCAGCGTTCTGACGGACAACCTGACGGTGGCACAGTATGACGCGACCGAAAACGGCTATGCCGTGGAGCCCTTCTCCGGCTTTATGTATCCCATGTACGCGCTCATTTCCGCCGCAGCCACCCGTCCCTACACCGCCATGCTGTTCATCGAATACCTGATGACGGCGGAAGGCTTTGAACCCTGGGGCAAGTCCATCGGCGCCTATTCCACCTCCACGGCCATTGCGCCCAACGACGGCGACCTCGGCATCGAAATCTGGAAGGATACCCTTGTGATGGAGGACGCGGAATTCATTCTGGACAATTACGAGGACGTTTCCACCTTCGTTTCCAAGCACCTGCAATAACACTGGTTTTTCAGGCGGCGAAGCGGCAGTGCAGCCGCTTTGCCGCCATTTTTTAAGATAGGAGCTCATCGTATGGAAAAAACAGTGAAGCGCTCCTCAGGACGCACCCTTGGCAGGGTGAGGGCATGGTTTTCCCAGCCCGCGAACATCATCCTGCTCATCTTTTTTGTGTCGCTGGTCTTTCTGACGCTTTACCCGCTTTTGACCATGCTTTCCCAGACGGCGCTGGTGCACAGCGGCAGGGAGGCCACGGCTGTCAGGAAGCTTGGGCTCAAGGTCGGCGATTATACCACCTATCATTTTCAGAAACTGCTCTTTACCCTGGACGACGGCGGCAAGGCGGGCATTGTGCAGTCCAACAGCTATATCCAGTTTTATTCGCCGCTCATTAACACGCTTGTCGTTTCCGTCGCGTCCTCGTTTATCGCCATTCTGTTCGGCGGCATCGTCGCGTTTCTGGTGACGCGGACGGATATCAAATACAAAAAATTCATTTCCGCGGTGTTCGTTTTTCCCTACATCATGCCGTCCTGGACGCTGGCGCTGTTCTGGCAGACCTTCTTTAAGAACGTGAATATCGGCCTTGGCACGTCAAACGGCATTATGGCTTCGGTGTTCGGCGTGTATGTGCCGGAGTGGTTCGTATACGGCTGGTTCCCCATCGCGCTGGTATTGGGCCTGCACTACGCGCCGTTTGCGTATATCTTTATCGGGGGCATTCTGCGCAACATGGACGCGAACCTTGAGGAAGCGGCGACGCTTCTGAAGACCGGCCGCATGAAGATCATCCGCAGGATCACGCTGCCCATCGTCCGCCCGGCCATGCTGTCGACGCTCCTTCTGGTGTTCGCATCTTCCATGAGCGCCTACAGCGTGCCGGTGTTTCTCGGAAACCCGGTGCGGTATTACGTGCTTTCCACAAAGCTCAAATCCCTCATGGACACGTATCCCGGGCAGGGCTATATTATCTCCGCGGTGATGATCCTCTTTGGCGTGGCCATTCTGCTCCTCAACCAGAAGGTGACCAACAGCCGCAAGCAGTTTACCACCGTTACCGGCAAATCCGGACAGATCAGCCTGATCAAGCTGCGCGGGGCCAACCGGCCCGTCGCGCTCCTGCTGGTCGTGATTCTGCTGCTGGTTGCGGTGGTGCCGCTGATCACCTTCGCCATGGAATCGCTCATCATCAAGGCCGGCGATTACAGCCCTTCCAACATGACGCTTGATTTCTGGATCGGCCGCGATCTCAACTATCTGGACCAGGGCGACGATACCGGCATTCTCTTTTCGCACAAAGTCTGGAAGGCGCTTGGCTATTCGCTTGGCCTTGCCGTTACCTGCTCGCTGATCGCCGGCACGAGCGGCATTCTCGTGGGCTACGGCATCGCGAAAAAACGCGGGACCCGGCTTTCCAATTTTGTCAATTCCCTCGCATTCTTTCCCTATCTCATGCCTTCCCTGGCCTTCGGCGCCATTTACCTGGCCGTGGCGACGCGCGTTCCCTGGCTGCGCGGTTTTGTGCTTCTGGCGCTCGCGGGTTCGGTCAAATACCTGCCGTTTGCGAGCCGTTCGGGTGTGAACGCCATGCTGCAGCTTTCCGGCGAGATCGAGGAGGCTGCCATGATCACTGGCGTGCCCTGGTGGAAACGCATGGCGCGCGTCATCTTCCCGATCCAGAAAAGCTCCTTCCTTTCCGGATACCTGCTGCCGCTGGTCAGCTGCATGCGGGAGCTGAGCCTCTTTGTGCTGCTGGTGCCCACAAGCGATACCATCCTGACCACCATGCTCATGCAGTATTCCGAAAAGGGCTGGGCACAGTTTGGCAACGCGATCAACCTGCTGATCATTATCGTGGTGCTGCTCATTAATTTCATCGTCAATAAGCTGACCGGCGCGTCAATCGACAAGGGAGTGGGTGGCTGATATGCCTGAAATCGTACTTGAACACGTAACCAAAAGATTTTCCAAATTCGTGGCGGTGGACGATCTGAACCTCGTCATCCCCAGCAATTCCTTCATCACCCTGCTGGGGCCTTCCGGCTGCGGCAAAACCACCACCCTGCGGATGATCGCGGGGCTCGAAACGCCGACCGAGGGACGCATTTCCATCGACGGAAAGGTCGTCTTCGACAGCGAGGCAGGCGTGAACCTGCCGCCCATCAAGCGCGACGTGGGTTTCCTGTTCCAGAATTACGCGCTCTGGCCGCACATGACGGTCTATCAGAACATTGCCTTTGGCCTTGAAAACCTGAAATGGGACAAGACGCGTATCCGCGCCCGCGTGGACGAGCTGCTGAAAATGCTCAAGATCACGCAGTTTGAAAAGCGCTATCCTTCGGAGCTTTCCGGCGGTCAGCAGCAGCGCGTGGCCATTGCCCGCACGCTTGCCCCGGGCCCTAAGGTGCTGTTCATGGATGAGCCGCTTTCCAACCTGGACGCAAAGCTGCGCATGGAAATGCGCACCGAGCTCAAGCGCCTGCACCGGGAGACGGATTCCACGTTCGTCTATGTCACCCACGACCAGCTGGAAGCCATGACGCTTTCCACACGCGTGTGCATCATGGAAACAGGCCTTTTGCAGCAGTACGCGCCGCCGCTTGAGATGTACGGCCGTCCGGCAAATCTCTTTGTGGCGGACTTTATGGGAAGCCCCACC
>CAMOIA010000043.1 GCA_946615785.1 uncultured Clostridia bacterium | reverse complement strand
CATATCGAAATAATTCATCAGGTCGTTTTCAAACAGCAGCTGCAGCAGCTGCAGATCGCTGATGCGGCCGATCCCTGTAATCATGTACAGAAGGATCAGACGTTTTTCCTTTTCCGGGAATTTCCGCTCTTGATCCAACGCTTATCCCTCCGCATGTTTTCATTTTACCGTGCCAGATACAGTATACCGCAAAATGCGCCCGATGAAAAGAGGAAATCCTTTCCGGACCCGAATCCGGCGCGTGCATTTGCAGGGAACTGGGCCCGGGTTTTCATCCGGCAAAAACACCCCTTTCAGATTTCCAGATTCCTCTACTTGACAAGGGCGCGGAAATGGATTAAATAGTGCATAGATAACGGAAAGGAAGTGCTTGCATGATCCAGATGCGGTTCCCAAACGGGTTGAAGAAAGCCCTGACCTTAAGTTATGACGACGGCGTGGAGCAGGATGCGCGCCTGATGAACATCCTGGACGCAAACGGCCTGAAATGCACCTTCAATCTCAACAGCGGCTGTTTTCCCCCGGAAAACGTCGTCTGGCCGCAGGGACAGATCCACCGCCGGATGAGCGAAAGCGCAATCGTGCGCCTGCATAAAAACAGCGGCCATGAAGTGGCCGTTCACGGACTTACCCATGCCAACATGACCTTGCTCCCCATGCCTGCCCTGATCGAAGAAATCATGGAGGACCGGAAGAACCTGGAGCGGCTCTTTGGGCGCGTGATCCGCGGAGCGGCCTATGCCTACGGTGCGTTTGACGACGACAGCGTCAAAGCCCTTTCCATGTGCGGCATCGCCTACTGCCGCACGGTACGCTCCACCCATTCCTTCGCCGTGCCAAAAGACTTTCTGGTGCTCGATCCCACTTGCCACCATGCGGACCCGAAGCTGATGGAGCTGGCGGACCGTTTTCTGACGGAAGATCATAGCGCGCAGGCACAGCTTTTCTATCTGTGGGGCCACGCCTACGAATTCGAAGCCGCCGGCAACTGGCAGGTGATTGAGCAGTTTGCCGCGAAAATGGGCGGACGAAGCGATATCTGGTACTGCACAAACATTGAAGCGGTCGATTATGTGAACGCCTTCAGGCGCCTTGTGTATTCCGCAGACGGCCGCATCGTCTACAACCCAACGGACAAAACGCTCTTCTTCTGCTCCGGTCAAAGCGTTCTTTCCATTGCCCCGGGCGAAGAGCTGCATCTGTAAGCGGCAGCCGATCCCATGCGCTCCGGAAAGCCTTTGATCAGGCTTTCCATGAACACGCATTTGGTTCCGCTTTGTATACAAATTGTTCTTTCTTCGATACCGCATTGTCAGCAATGCGGTATTTTTGTATACTTGTATACGAAAATCCATATTGGAGGGATCGCGTATGCTTGAGATTTCGCGCAAGACCAATTTGCTTGAGCAGAAAAATTACCGCTATTCCCTGCAGGACGTGGCGGAACCGAATCTCTACAGAGATATATACGACTACGAATCCATCCCGAAGGTAGCGTTTAACCAGCGGCGCGTGCCGATGAACATGCCCGAGGAAATCTGGATCACGGATACTTCCTTCCGGGACGGACAGCAGTCCGTTGACCCCTATACCGTCGACCAGATCGTCTCGCTCTACAAACTGATGAGCAAGCTGGGCGGCCCGTATGGGATCATCCGCCAGACGGAGTTTTTCATCTACAGCCAGAAGGATCGGGAAGCGGTGGAAAAATGCCGCGCCCTCGACCTGCCCTTCCCCGAAATCACCACCTGGATCCGCGCGTCCAAGGATGATTTTAAATTAGTGAAGGACCTTGGCATTCGGGAAACCGGCATTCTGGTTTCGTGCAGCGACTATCACATTTTCAAAAAAATGAAGCTGACCCGCAGGCAGGCGATGGACAAATACCTTGAAACCGTCGCCATGGCGTTTGAGGCCGGCGTAATGCCGCGCTGCCATCTGGAGGACATTACAAGGGCAGATTTTTACGGCTTTGTGGTCCCCTTTGTCAACGCGCTCATGGCCATGTCAAGGGATGCCGGCATTCCCGTACGCATCCGCGCCTGCGACACCATGGGCTACGGGGTCCCCTATCCCGGCGCCGCGCTGCCGCGTTCTGTGCCCGGCATCGTATACGGCCTGCAGCATTATTCGGACGTGGAAAGCGAATACCTCGAATGGCACGGGCACAACGATTTTTATAAAGCTGTCGCCAACGCTTCCACCGCCTGGCTGTACGGCGCCAGCGCGGTCAACTGTTCTTTGCTTGGCATCGGGGAAAGAACGGGCAACATACCGCTTGAAGCCATGTGCTTTGAATACGCCAGCCTCCGCGGTGCCCTGGACGGCATGAACCCTGCCGTGATCACCGAAATCGCGGATTATTTCAAGAAGGAAATCGGCTATAAAATCCCGCCCATGACGCCGTTTGTCGGCGATCACTTCAATGTGACCCGCGCCGGCATCCACGCCGACGGCCTGATGAAGGACGAGGAGATTTACAATATCTTCAACACCGGCAAAATCCTGAACAAGCCTGCCAAGGTCATGATCGGCCCGAACAGCGGCCTTGCCGGCATCGCCTACTGGATCAACCAGAATTATCAGTTGAGCGGCAATGAGGCCGTGCAGAAGAACGACCCGCTCGTCGTTTCCATGAAGGAATGGATCGACGCGCAGTTCGCCTCCGGACGTGTCGCCAGCTTAAGCACCCACGAATTGGAACTCCAGATTGAAAACCTGTCCGGCGGACAGCTCAAACGCCTGTAAGGAGGAAATATGGATCATAAAATGGTATCGCTCGCGGACCAGGTGTTCGACGAGCTTGAAAAAGCCATCCTGAACGGCACCTACCAGCGGGAAGAAATCCTCACGGAAGCACGGCTCTGCGACGAGCTCGGCGTCAGCCGCACGCCCGTGCGGGAAGCCATGTACCGGCTCAGCCAGGAGCATTTGATCGACCTTTCCGTAAAAGGCGCGAAAGTGATCGGCGTGACGGAACAGGATATTGAGGATATCTATAACATCCGCCTTCGCATCGAAGGGCTGGCAAGCTATCTTGCGGCGAAAAAAATAACCGAGGAAGGCATTCAGGAACTGCAGAGGACCCTCGATCTGCAGGAGTTTTATACGCAGAAGGGCGAACCGGAAGGGATCAAAAACATGGACGACAGCTTTCATCAGGCGATTTACCGCCTTTGCGGCAGTCCCGCCCTCAGGTACACCCTGGAGCCTTTGCACAGGCGCATTGTAAAATACCGCAAAGCGTCGTTTTCAACGCGCAGGCGCGCTGAAAACAGCCTGCAGGAGCATTTTGCCATCTTTGACGCCATCCGCAACCAAAACGCGGAGCTGGCCGAAAAGCTGACCATCAAGCATATCGAAAACGCAAAGAACAACATCATCTCAGGGGGAAATGCAACATGTCAGGACTGACCATCGCCCAGAAACTGATCAAAGCGCATCTCGTTGCGGGAGACATCACCGTTCCCGGCAGCGATGTCGCCCTGCATATCGACCAGACGCTTACCCAGGACGCCACCGGAACCATGGCGTACCTTGCGCTTGAAAACATGGGGATCGACCAGGTCAAAACGGAGCGGAGCGTTGCTTATATCGACCACAACACCCTGCAGTGCGGCTTTGAAAACGCCGATGATCACCGCTTCATCCAAAGCGTCGCGGCAAAATACGGCATCGTCTATTCCCGTCCCGGGAATGGGATCTGCCACCAGACCCATCTTGAACGCTTCGGAAAGCCCGGAAAAACGCTCCTCGGCTCCGACAGCCATACCCCGACGGGCGGTGCGCTCGGCATGCTCGCCATGGGCGCGGGCGGTATGGACGTCGCCGTCGCGATGGCCGGCGGCGCCTACCACATCCGGATGCCCAAAATGATGAAGGTGAACGTGACGGGAACCCTTCGTCCCTTCGTCACCGCCAAGGACATGGCGCTTGAGCTGCTCAGAAGGATTTCGGTCAAGGGTGGCGTTGGGTACATCATCGAATGGGCAGGAGAAGGCGTCGAGCGTCTGGATGTTCCGCAAAGAGCCACCATTGCGAACATGGGAACGGAAACCGGCGCGACGACCACGGTTTTTGCCTCCGACGAAAAGACAAAGCAGTTTCTCAGGGCCCAGGGACGCGCGGAAGACTGGACGGAGCTGTCTTCGGACGCAGACGCAAAATACGATCTTGTGATCGATATGGATCTGAATGACCTGCACCCCATGATCGCCTGTCCGCATTCGCCGGACAAGGTGGTCAGAGTCAGCGAAATTCAGGGGCTGAAAGCGGATCAGGTCTGCATCGGTTCCTGCACCAATTCTTCGCTGCGCGATCTTGAGCAGGTCGCGGCCATTCTGCGGGGAAAAACCATCGCGGATACGGTCAGCCTGTCCATTTCACCCGGGTCCAGGCAGGTGCTTTCCCAGCTGAGCCGCTCCGGCGCGCTGAACGATCTGATTCACGCCGGCGCGCGGATTCTGGAATGCGCGTGCGGCCCCTGCATCGGCATGGGCTTCAGCCCGAACAGCGGAGGCGTATCCGTGCGCACCTTCAACCGGAATTTCCTCGGGCGAAGCGGCACCAAGGACGGACAGGTTTACCTTTGCTCGCCGGAAACGGCCGCGGCGACAGCGCTCTTTGGCTGTGTCACCGATCCGGAAACCCTGCCGAAAACCGATCCCATCCCCGCGGTTGAACAATTCGCCGTCGACGATACCGGCTTTATCATGCCCCGTCCGGCCGAAGAAGCCGCAAAGCTTACCACCGTTCACGGTGTCAATATCAAGCCCCTGCCCGTCGGCCGCGCGCCGGAAGAGGAAATCGACGCGATCGCCACGCTGAAGGTTGGGGACGACATTACGACCGACCATATCATGCCTGCAGGCGCCAAGATCCTCCCCTACCGTTCCAATGTACCCAAGCTTTCCGAGTACTGCTTCGGCGTCATTGACGAAAGCTTCCCCGAAAGGGCGAAAGCCAACGGGCAAACGATCATCATTGGCGGCAGCAATTACGGTCAGGGTTCTTCCCGTGAGCACGCCGCGCTGGTTCCGCTGTACCTCGGCGTCCGCGCCATCGTGGTGAAATCCTTCGCCCGAATTCATTCCGCCAACCTCATCAACGCCGGCATCCTGCCGCTCACCTTCGTCAACGCTGCGGATTATGACCGCATCGATCAGGGCGATTCCCTCAGGCTCAGCGGCGTCAGGGAAGGACTGTCCTGCGGAAGCATCACGCTGACGGATCTCACGAAAGGGATTGATATCCCCCTGAAATGCGAACTGGACGATTATCAGCGCGCACTTCTTCAGTGCGGCGGATTGATGAAATACATGGAAGCGAACAACAACTGATCCTTCTTCCGGAAGCTCTTTCAAGGCAGCCTTTGCCGGTTGTGGCCTGACCCTTCACAGAGATACGGATCGGAAATCTTCAGCAAGGTTCCGTTGAACAAGAAAAAACCGCCGGGTTGACCGTTACGGCTTGCGGGCGGTACATATACAATGATGGTGCTGTCATCATCTGCAGCAGCAGGCGGATGCCTCTTTGGACATCCGCCTGCTTGTTATTCTTCGATGGCACCGATTCTGCGAAGCTCCGTCAGGGCCCTGCTGACGTCCCGGGCGATGATCGCCTCCGGAGCGTCGAAGCGGGCCTTCATGGCGGAAACGATCTCCGCCTCGGTGGTTTCATCCTTCAGGAGCGAAAGGATGGCGCCGAGAGTCTTATTGCCTTTCACAAGTCCCGCGAAGGCCGCAGAACCCGTTGGCACCAGCAGGGTTTCGGTGCCGGTTTCGTGGGTGATGAATTCCTTTTTCAGTTTCATGGTTGTTCCTCTTTCATGGCATTGTAGGAAAGCCTTGCGGCGCTCAGATCCATGTTGCAGCCAAGGCGGAACAGCTTCACGTTCAGCCGGTCGAGCAGCATAAGGGTTTTCTGCAGTGCCGCTGGGTCGGCGGGGCGGTACGCCTGCTGAATCAGCATGGGCAGGGCTTCGGCTTTCGTGATCCGGCGGATGCGGTTTTCATGCGCCCTTTCCAGGATGCAGATGGCCCGCACCGGCACTGCGATGTTATGGCTGAGGTGATGCTTTCCGTCCCAGGGCGTGCCGTACACCGTGGCTGTCCCGTCCGGGTGCACCCGGAGGAGCGGCTTATCGTCGTTGACCATCACGGCCCTCTCCCCCAGCATTTCCCGCCACAGCGCGGCATGGGTGCTTTTCCTCGTGCCGCTTTTCGCTGTGAAGATATACGCAGCACCGTCTGCCGCGACGGCGGAGCCGTGGAACAGGAACGTGTCGTATTCCGGCATCCGTTCCGCGATCTTCCGGTAGACGGCAAGGGATTCGAGGTAGGCTTCGGAAAAATCAGCGGCAGACTTGCCTCCTTTGGTGTCCTCGCTCGCTGCTTTTTCCCGTTCAAAGGCAATATCCGCCGCAGTGGTGTGTATTACAAATTGCTCGTCGCCAGCGGAACCATATTTTATACATAGGTTCTTAATATAATCATAATGCGCTTCAATGCTAACAATGCACATTTGTATCGTTTAGATGCTTATTACTCCAAAGACCCGCTGGCCAGAGCAAACTGACAGCGGGTCTTTGAATGCGAGGAATATGGATCGGTTTTATCTCTCTTCCCGGAAATAGGCCGTTCCAAGGCTCTGGGGCGGCTGTTTTTCGCGCTTGTTGCGGATGCTTGAAAACACCAGCACGATGATGGTGACCACATATGGCAGCATTTTGTACAGTTCCTTGACCGCAAGGTTCAGTCCGCTTGGAATATACATATGCAGGATGTACAGTCCGCCGAACAAGAACGACGCCAGCACGCCGACGTTCGGACGCCAGAGCGTGAAAATGACCAGAGCGATGGCAAGCCATCCGCGGTCGCCAAAGGCGTTGTTGCTCCAGACGCCGCTCGCATAGTCCATCACATAATACAGACCGCCAAGCCCCGCAATCATGGAACCGACGCAGGTGGCCACGTATTTATACCGGTTCACGTTGATGCCGGCCGTATCCGCAGTCGCGGGGCTCTCCCCGACCGCGCGAAGGTGCAGGCCGACGCGGGTATGCCGGAGCACGTACGCCGTGATCAGCGCGATAATCACCGCAAGATACGCAAGGAAACCGTACGAAAGGAATACTTTTCCAAACCAGCCGAGCTTGTCCGCAAAGGGAAGCGAACGATGATAGAAAGCGCTGGTCGCGGAAAGGGCGATCGAGGGTACGTCGCTCTGACTGAGCCTGATCAGGGAGCCGCCGAAGAAATTGCCGATGCCGATTCCGAAGGTGGTCAGCGCAAGACCCGTCACGTTCTGGTTGGCCCGTAGGGTGACCGTGAGGAAGCAGTAAATCAGCCCCATCAGGAGCGATCCGATCAGGCAGCATACAAGCGGGATGCAGATAGCCAGGAACCCGTTGATATCCGCTTTGCTGGAAAGGCTTTGCTCATAGAAAAACGCGCCGATCACGCCGCTGATGCCGCCGACGTACATGACACCCGGAATGCCAAGGTTCAGATTGCCGCTCTTTTCGGTCAGCGTTTCTCCCGTGCTTCCGAAAAGCAAGGGGATGCCCTGCACAACGGCTCTTGGAATAAAGGATACAAAATCAAACATGCGCAATTTCCTCCCCCGTGTGCTTTTTGCGGAAATGAACCTTATAGGTGATGAAGAACTCGCTCCCGATGATGAAAAAGAGGATGATGCCCGTCAGGATGTCCGAAAACGAGGTGTTAAGGCTCATCTTCGACGCCACGTCGCTCGCGCCGCGGCTGAGAAAGACGATCAGGAACGAGGTCAGGATCATGAAAATGGGATTGAACTTTGCCATCCAGGAAACCATGACCGCCGTAAAACCGCGTCCGCTCACCAGCGTGGTCGTCAGCGTATGGTTGACGCCGCCCGTCAGAAGCAGCCCCGCCAGGCCGCAGAGCGCGCCGGATAAGCACATGGTTCGAATGATGACCTTTTCCACCTTAATGCCGACGTAGTGCGCCGTCTTTTCACTTTCGCCGACGACGGAAATTTCATAGCCGTGCTTGGAATTGGACAGATAGAAATACATGAACGCGCACAGCAGCAGAACCACCGAAATGCACAGAAGGTATTTGTTGCCGAACAGATCCGGCAGCCAGCCGATGCCCGTGTTCAGGTTGATCACGCCGATCTGCCCGGAACCCTTGGGCGATTCCCAGATCACGCAGAAGAACGCGACGATCTGTGTGGCGACGTAGTTCATCATCAGGGTGAAAAGCGTTTCGTTTGTGTTCCACTTTGCCTTGAAAAAAGCGGGGATGAAGCCCCAGACCGCGCCGGCCAGCAGGCTTGCCAGCACCATGCAGACGATGACGGCCCAATGGGGCAGAACATCCTTCAGCAAAATCATGCACGCGGCGGACGCAAAGCATCCGATCAGCGCCTGGCCCTCGCCCCCGACGTTCCAGAATTTCATCCGGAAAGCCGGCGTGACGGCAAGCGAAATGCAAAGCAGCAGCGCACTGTCCTGCAGCGCGATCCAGAGCTTGCGCGTGGTGCCGAAGGTTCCCTGAAAAATGGTCGCGTAGATTTCAAACGGATTTTTTCCGGTCATGATGACGCTGATCAGCGCCGAAACAATCAGCGCGAGCAAAACCGCGCCGATTCGGATCCCCCACGCCCGATACCATACCAGCTGCCCGCGTTTGGTGATATGGATCAAAGGCTCTTTTTTGCGCACCTCATTCGTCGTCATCTGTTTTTCCTCCGAGAATCGTCATCATCATCCCAACCTGGCGTTTGTCCGCCGTTCTGCCGTCGATGATTCCGCTCACCTTCCCGCCGCACAGCACCAGGATGCGGTCGGAAATCTCCAGCAGCACGTCCAGATCCTCGCCGACATAGATCACGGCGACGCCGTGCGCTTTCTGGTCGTTGATGAGATGATAGATGGTGTAGGACGAGTTGATGTCCAGCCCCCTGACAGCATAGGCTGTCAGGAGCACCTTCGGGGCCTGGGTGATTTCCCGCCCCACCAGCACCTTCTGCACATTGCCGCCGGAAAGCCTGCGCACCGGGGTCGAAAGGCCCGGCGTGTTCACTTCCAGTTCTTCGACCACGTTTTCCGCCACATGTCTTGGCGTCCTGCGGTCCGTAAAAATGGAATGTCCCTTTCGGAAGGAGCGAAGCATCATGTTGTCCGTCAGGTCCATATTGCCG
>CAMOIA010000042.1 GCA_946615785.1 uncultured Clostridia bacterium | reverse complement strand
CGTCGCAGGCGGCGAGCTTGTCGTCATCGGTCTGGGGCTTCACGCCCAGCATCTTGAATCCGCCGAAGCCGCTCATCTGGAAGCCGGCCACGGTGGGCAGTTTCGCCGCGGCGTAGTTCTCGCCGAACAGTTCCTTCGCAGCGCCGCTGTCCCAGGTGCCGTCCACGATGGCGGCCACGTTGGTGGCGTTGGAGAGGGAGGAGCCGTTGACGAACGCGGGGCTCTTGTGCAGGTCGATCATGGCGCGCAGCGCTTTCACGCCGTTTTCGGAGGCGTAGTCCACGTTGCAGGCAACCAGGGCGCCTTCGTCGTCGGTGTCATAGGTCAGGGTGCAGCCGGCGCCGAAGAAGAACGCGGTCTGATACCAGCCGGAGTTGATTTCCATGTAGAAATTCTTGCCGGCGGCTTCGCACTGCGCCACGACCGCTTCCAGGGTATTTACGTCGGTGATCACGGAAGAATCGTAATAGAGGAAGTAGCCGTTGTCGCTGGTCATGGGGTAGGCATACATGGTTTCGCCCAGGGTGACGGCGGAAACGGCGCCGGCGTCGTTTTCAGCGCTGACGACCGCTGCGTTTTCTTCTTCCACCACTTCAAGGGCGCCGGCCGCGACGAGGCGGGCGAGCTGGTCCTGCGCAAAGCCGAAGATGTCCGCGCCGGCTTCGACGTCAGTGATCATGTTGCTGGCGGCATCGCCTTCACCGACGGCTTCGATGATGACGTTCATGCCGGCGTACTCAGGATGGGCGGCCTTGAAGGCTTCCACCTGCTGCGCGGTGAATTCCACGGTGTTCTCGGCGACCCAGATCTTCAGGTCTCCGCTGTAGCCTTCCGCGGAAGCGAAGGATACGAGGGACAGGGCCATTACGGCCGCCAGAAGCAAGGAAATAAACTTCTTCATCACAAAGAATCCTCCCTGTCTAAAATATGTAGATTAACGGTATTACCGCCGTTGCCATTATTATATGCAAAATATGGGAACATGTCAATTTTTTTTGGTCAAAAATGGGCATGCGCGGCTTTCCGTTCCGCACCGTTTTTCCGCATGGCGGGCAAAAGCACATTTTGCAGGGCGCGGTGCGCGCCAGAGCGGACACGGAAGCGGAAGCGGCGGAAAAACAGCGATATTTGGCTGGAAGCATCTGTTGCGATCTTCACTTTCGTGGTATCATGGTCACATGGACGCGCCTGCCCGTCGGGGTGGCGGAAAAGAGGTGTTTTCAGCATGATCATGATCAGGCCTGTCAAAGAAGAGGATCAGGCCCTCTGGCGTTCCCTGGACCCGCATCTTTCCCTGGACCAGTTTCTGCGCAAGGTGCGCGACCGGCAGGGCTATGTGCTTTTTTCGGACGGCGTTCCCTGCGCCGTGCTTCGCTATCAGCTTTTTTGGGACGAGATCCCCTTTCTGACGCATCTGAAGGTTGACGACGCCTTCCGCGGCCAGCACCTGGGCCTGGCGCTTCTTTCCCAGTGGGAGCAGGACATGCTCGCCTTCGGGTACGATATGGTGATGACCTCCACCCAGTCGAATGAAGACGCGCAGAATTTCTACCGCCGGGCCGGCTACCGCGACGCGGGCTGTCTTGTGATGGACGTGCCCGGGCACACGCAGCCGACGGAGCTTCTGTTTACCAAAAAGCTGCTTCCGGGCTGTGCCTGCGAGCGGAAAAAGGACGAAGGCTGAACGGGAGGGGCAAGGATGAAGAAAATGAAAAAACGGCTTGCGTCCCTGCTCGCCTTTTGCCTTCTGCCATGCTTCGCCCTTGCGGAAGGGGCGGGGGAGTGGACGGCAGACGTACCGCAAATCCCGGATACGGACGTTGGCAACGACATTGTATTCTACGAGATTTTTACCCCATCCTTTTCGGATTCGGACGGGGACGGCGTCGGGGATCTTCAGGGCGTTGTGAACCGGCTGGATTACCTGAACGACGGCGATCCCACCTCCGGGCGGTCGCTTGGGATCGACGGCATCTGGCTTACGCCGGTTTTTCTTTCGCCTTCCTATCACAAATACGACGTAAAAGATTATATGACAATCGATCCCGCGTTCGGGGATATGGAAGACCTTTCGGCGCTGATCGAGGGCTGCCACCGGCGCAATATCCGCCTGATCCTGGATCTGCCCATCAACCACACGGGCTATGACCACGCCTGGTTCCAGGCCTTTGCAGAGGCGCACCGGACGGGAGATACCGCCAGCCCGTATTACGATTTTTACGTCTGGGCCAGGGACGGCGAGCAGCCGAAGGACAGGACCTTCTGCGCCCTTTCGGGTACGGACATCGTGTACGAGGCGAATTTCAGCCCTTCCATGCCGGAATTGGATTTTGAAAATCCCGATGTGCGCGAAGCGGTGCTTCAGATCGCGGAATATTACCTTGCCCTCGGCGTGGACGGCTTCCGCTTTGACGCGGCGAAATACGTCTATCTGAACGACGGGCCTTCTTCGGTCGATTTCTGGAACTGGTACACCGGGAAGATCCGCGAAATCAGGGAGGACGCGTACCTGGTGGCCGAGGTCTGGGACAACGACGCCGCCGTGAAGCCCTATGACCCGTATGTGAACTGCTTTGCCTTCCAGGGCGCGCAGAGCGAGGGCTGGATCGCAAAGGCGGCGAAGGCGGGAAACGTGAACCGCTTTACCGCCGCCGTCGCGGAGCGCCTCACGGCCATCCGGGAAGCACGGCCTGACGGACAGCTGGCGCTCTTTATCGCCAACCACGACATGGACCGCGCGGCGGGATACCTGACGGAAAGCGCCGGGCAGATCCAGATGGCTGCAAACCTCTATCTGCTCTCGCCGGGCTCGCCGTTTATCTACTACGGCGAGGAAATCGGCCTGAAGGGCTCAAGGGGCGCGGCCAATTCCGACGCGAACCGGCGGCTCGCCATGCGCTGGGGGGACGGGGACGGCGTGATGGACCCGGCGGAGACCACGTACGACATGCAGAACCAGACGAAAAACACCGTGTATGATCAGATCCGGTCGGAGGGAAGCCTGTATTCCTATTACAAGCGCCTTTTGCTTCTGCGCAGGGCGCACCCGGAAATCGCCCACGGAAGCTACGGCCCCCTGTCCCTTCCGGATACGAAGGCCGGCGGATTCGTGTGCGCGCTGGAAGGGCGGGAGACGCTCGTATTGCACAACACGTCCAAAAAGGCCGTTCAGATTTCGCTGTCCGATCTCGGCCTTGCGCGGTTTGATGCGATCAGCGCGTCAATCGGCCTTGGGGAGGCGCGCCTTGCGGACGGAACGGTGACGCTGGACGCGCAGACCACGGTGCTGTTTACCATCGAACACTGACGGGAGGCAATTTGCATGGCCGGCGTTTGGATCCGCCTGATGCAGAAAAACCGCATCATGAAGGACATTCTGATGGAATGCGCCCTCAACGACTGGGAGCATGCCGTCGAAGAAGGGGCCAGACGGCTCGACGTTGCGCGGCCGCTGGTTTTGCCCAAGCACGAAAGGGATTTTGACGAATTTCACCAGACGCGGTTTTTGCGCGATCATTTCATGGAAGAGGTGCCCTTTGACCGCATGGAGGTCGAATGGGTGGACCCGGACAGGAGAAAAAAGACGAATGAGAAGTATCTGTAAGCGCTTTTTGCCCCTGCTTCTGCTCCTGTGCGCCCTGGCTGCCCCGGCCCTTGCGGATGTCGTGGTGAGCGAGGTCATGTGCGGGAACGACGTGTGGAAAAACGAGCATCACGACGACTGGGTGGAAATCATGAACACCGGCTCAAAGACGGTGGACATTTCCGGCTGGCATCTGAGCGACAGGGTGAACAAGCCGGAGAAATTTACCTTTCCCGCCGGCACGAAGCTCAAGGGCGGGGAATGCGTGCTGGTGTACTGCACCGACCGCGACGAACCGGTGAAGAGCGGCGGCGCGTACTATGCGCCGTTCAAGCTTTCCCAGAAAGGGGAAACGGTGCTTCTTTCCGACGCCGACGGAAACCAGGCTGATCTTCTGGCCTTGCCCGTTCAGTACGCAGGGGTCAGCTACGGCGTGGCCGCGGACGGGGCGGTCGGGTATCTGGAGCTTTCCACGCCCGGGAAAAAGAACGCGGGCGCGTCCTTCGAAAGGCGCACGGAAGCGCCCGTCCTTTCAGGCGGCGGGTTTGAAAGCGCTTTTGTGCAGGCGGCGGATACCGACGCGGTTTTGCGCTATACGCTCGACGGCGAAACGCCGACGGAAAAATCCCCCGTGTTTCCGAAGGAAGGCCTTTCGGTCACAAAAACCGCCGCGCTGCGCGTCAGGGCCTTTCGGACGGGCGAGCTTCCGTCCGAAACGGTTTCGCGCACGGTGTTGGTGGATTTCGAGCAGGTGCTGCCCGTCTTCTGCCTGACGACGGACGACAAATATCTCTTTAACAGCAAAACCGGCGCCCTGGTCAAGGGCACGGGCTCCACGCCGAATTATGAAAAGGAGCTGGAGTACCCCGTCCATATCGAGTATTACGACGAAACCGGCCGCCTGATCATCGACCAGACGGGGTCGTTCACAGCGGCGGGACACAGCGCCAGGCAGAACGCGCAGAAATCCATCGCGCTCTACGCCAGGGGCATTTTCGGGCAGGACGCGTTTGATTTCAATCCCTTTCCGAACCGGGATTATGCAAGCTATCACAGCCTGCTTCTTCGCAACAATTCCGACGCTTTTTCAACCCGGCTCCGCGATCCGGTCATCTCTTCGCTTGCGGAGGGCCAGAATATCCTGTACCAGGACGCGCTGGCGGTGGAGGTGTTCATCAACGGCCGCTACTGGGGGCAGTACAATCTGCGCGAGAAGATCAACAAATATTTCATCGCGCAGTACGAAGGCATTTCAGACGAGGAGACGATCGACGCCATCGACATCCTCGCGCGGACGGGAAGCGATTCCTTTGTGCAGAACGGCAGCAACGCAGACTGGCTGGAACTCTGCGATTTCTGCAAGAAAAAGGATCTGAACGTGCCGGAAAACCTGCAGTACGTGCTGGAAAGGCTGGACGTGGACAGCCTGTTCACGCACGCGGCGTTCGAGATGATCATCGGGAACAACGACATTACCAACGTGCGCGTCTACCGCGTGCCGGGCGGCAAGTGGAAATACCTGCTGTTTGACGTGGAGGCGGGGTTCTTAAGCCTGAAGGAAGGGCCGATCAGCAATTACATCAAGCCCGTTTCCGCCAAGATCCAGGCCTTCCGCCACGAGCCGCTCAACGCGCTTCTGAACGTGCCGGAATACCGGGACCGGTTCCTGAGGCGGTTTGCGGAGATGCTGGAGGACTGCTTTCAGTGGCCGGAGGTGGAGGCGAAATTCGCGCCCTGGGAGGCAGCCATCCTGTCGGTTTTCGACCGGCAGTACGACCGGTGGCCGTATCTGACACGCAAAAACTGGCAGCAGAACGTGGACGCGGTGAAGTATTACGCGCGCGTGCGCCCGAAAAAGGTGATCGACCTTCTTTCTTCGCGCATGAAGCTCACACAGGCCGAAAAGGAACAGTATTTCGGAGACACTGCGCGCCTGCTGGAGGAAACCAACACGCTGCCGTAAGGGAAAGGACGGATTGAAAACAGATGAAAAAGGCGATCGAAAGGCTGCTCGCATCCGCTGTGGAAGCGGGGGAAATGGCGGGCGCGAACCTGCTGATTTTAAAGGACGGCAAGGAATGGCTCTACACCGAAGCGGGCCTTGCGGACAGGGAAAACGGAAAACCCGTCTGCCGCAATTCCATTTTCCGCCTCTATTCCATGACAAAGCCCATTACGGCGGCTGCGGTGATGAAGCTGATGGAAATGGGGAAAATCGATCTGATGGACCCGGTGTCCAGATGGTTCCCGTCCTATCACGGACAGATCGTCGTCCGGGCGCAGGGGGAGGAGAAAGCGCTTCGCGACGTGAACCTGAGGGACCTGCTGGGCATGACGGCGGGGCTTTCCTACCCCGGGGACGACGCAGCGGGGCAGGCCGCGGCGCGGGTGTTTGAAGACAACCAGCGCAGGATCGACGAAGGCGGCGGCCTTTCGACGCGGGATTTCATTTCCGCCCTGGGCGCGTGCCCACTGGCGTTTCAGCCGGGCGAGCATTTCCGCTATTCCACCTGCGCGGACGTGCTGGGCGCGGTCGTGGAAGCGGTGAGCGGGCAGCGGTTTTCCGAATTTCTAAGGTCGGTCTTTTTTGAGCCGCTCGGCATGAAGGACACGGACTTTTTCGTGCCGGAAGCCTCCCGGGAGCGCTTTGTCACCTGTTACCGGCGCACGCAGGAAGGGCTTGAAAAATGGACGGGTACGCACCTTTGCTGCGGCGTCTATGACCGTCCGCCGGCCTTTGAGAGCGGCGGCGCGGGGCTCGTTTCCACGGTGGACGATTACGCGAAATTCGCAGGAATGCTGCTTTTCGGCGGAGAATACAACGGAAAGCGGCTGCTTGAAAAGGGCACCGTGCGCTATATGACCGAGAATCAGCTGATGCCGGGGCCGCTTAACGACATGTGGGACAACCTCTGGGGATTTGGCTACGGGAAGCTGATGCGCGTGTGCCTGGATCCGGGGCGGTACTGCGGCCTTGCGTCCCGCGGCGAATACGGCTGGGACGGCTGGCTCGGCACCTATTTTGCGAACCTGCCGAAGGAAAACATGACCATTCTGTATATGGAAAACACGGTGGATACCGGCACCAGCCCCACCGTGCGCAAGATCCGGAACCTGCTGCTCGCTTAATGCCGGCGGACATTGCCTGGCACTTGCAAAATAACGGGTTTATGGTACAATATCGACAGGAATCCAAACACACGGCAACACAACACGGATCGGAGCTTTCATGAAGGTAGGGCTTGTTTCTCTCGGCTGTGCGAAAAATCAGGTGGACAGCGAGCACATGCTGTATATGCTCCGCGAAGCGGGGCACGAAATTGTCAATCAGGAAAAAGAAGCCGAGGCGATCATCGTCAACACCTGCGGCTTTATCGACAGCGCCAAGGAGGAATCCATCGAGGCGATTCTGAACGCCGCGCGCATGAAGGAAGAGGGCCGCTGCCGTCATCTGATGGTGACGGGCTGCCTGGCCCAGCGCTACGGCAAAGAGCTGATGGAGGAAATGCCGGAAATCGACGGGCTGCTCGGCGTGGAAAACTATGCTTCCTTCCCGCGCTTTTTTGTGGATACCGTCGAGGGCAGGCGGCCGTTTGAAACCCGGCGCACGGGCGAGAATTTTGAGTGCGGACGCGTGCTCACCACGCCCAAGGCGACGGCCTATGTGCGCATCGGCGAGGGCTGCCGCAACCGCTGCAGCTTCTGCGCCATTCCGCTGATCCGCGGCGATTACAGGTCGCGCCCGGCGGCGAACATTCTTGACGAAATGGAGCGCCTTGCGAAAAACGGCGCCAGAGAGCAGATCCTCATCGCGCAGGACACCTCCTGCTGGGGGCGGGATCTTGGCGAGGAAGGCGGCCTTGCGGGCCTTTTGGAGCGGGCAAACGAAATCGAGGGCATCGACTGGCTGAGGGTTTTATACCTGTATACCGCGGACGTGAACAGGGCGCTCGTCGACCGCCTCGCGGCCGTTCCCAAGTTCTGCCGCTATCTTGACGTGCCCCTGCAGCACGCGAGCCCCTCGGTGCTTCGCGCCATGCGCAGGCGCGGCAGCATCGAAAAGGCCGAGGACGCGCTTTTGTACGCGCGGGAAAAGGGCTTTGCCCTGCGCACCACGTTCATCGTGGGCTTCCCCGGCGAAACGGACGAGGACTTTGAGAGGCTCTGCGATTTTACGCGCCGCGTGCGCTTTGACCGGATGGGCGCGTTCGCCTATTCCGCAGAGGAGGACACCCCCGCGGCGAGCTTCCCGGATCAGGTGAGCGAGGAGGTCGCGAAGGCGCGGCTTGACGAACTGATGCGGATCCAGCAGGAGATTTCGCTTTCCCGGAACAAAGAGCGCATCGGCGAGGAAACGCGGGTGCTCGTATGCGAAAAGCAGGGCACGCTCCTTCGCTGCCGCAGCGCCTGGGAAGCACCGGACGCGGACGGATGGATCCTGGTGCGGGGCGAAAAAGAAGTGGGGGATATGATCGACGTGCGCATTACGGACGCCGAGATTTACGACCTTGTGGGGGTACTGAAATGAATCTTCCGAACCGGCTCACCATTTTGCGGGTGCTGCTCATTCCCCTGGTGCTGGCCCTGCAGTGGGCGGACGCGTATCCGTTTGCCCTTGCGGTCTTTGTCATTGCCGCGTTCACGGATTTTCTGGACGGCTATCTCGCACGGAAAAACGGGCAGATCACGGTCTTTGGCAAATTCCTGGACCCGGTGGCGGACAAGCTGCTGGTGCTGCTTTGCATGGTGGTGCTTGCATCGCAGGGCCGCATGGCGTCGTGGGGCGTGTGCATCGTGGCCGCACGGGAACTGGCGGTGGACGGGCTCAGGCTCGTGGCCGCGGGGAAGAACAAAGTGGTCGCGGCCTCCATGGCCGGGAAAATCAAAACGAACCTGCAGCTGTTCTGCGTCATCGCCGCCATGATTTCCGCGTTTGCGCCGATCCCCGGGTGGATTGTTACGGCGATGACGGTGCTGATGAGCGCAGCGACGGTATACAGCGGATATCTGTATTTCCGCGATTTGAAAGACGTATTTAACGAGTAGGAGGAACCCATGGCAAAAAAAGCGTCAAAACCGGAAGTGGTTGTCCGGGACGAAAAGAGTGAAAAGGCAAAAGCGCTCGAGCAGACCCTCAGCGCGCTGGAAAAGGAATTCGGCAAGGGCACGGTGATGAAGCTTGGCGACAAGACCGCCATGCAGGTGGACACGGTGCCGACGGGGTGCCTTGACCTGGACATCGCCCTTGGCGTGGGCGGCATTCCGCGCGGGCGCATCATCGAGATCTACGGGCCGGAATCCTCCGGCAAAACCACCGTGGCGCTGCAGATCGTGGCTTCGGTGCAGAAGGACGGCGGACTCGCCGCGTTTATCGACGCGGAACACGCCCTGGACCCGAACTATGCCGCGGCGCTTGGCGTGAACGTGGACGAGCTGTACGTCAGCCAGCCCAATTCCGGCGAGGACGCGCTTGAGATCGCCGAATCGCTGATCCGCTCCGGCGCGGTGGACATCGTGGTCGTCGATTCCGTGGCGGCGCTGGTTCCGCGCGCGGAGATCGACGGCGAAATGGGCGACAGCTTTGTGGGCCTGCAGGCCCGCATGATGA
>CAMOIA010000041.1 GCA_946615785.1 uncultured Clostridia bacterium | reverse complement strand
CCTATGCCGATACCTGCGCCTCGGTCGCGCTGTGCTTTTTCGCAAGGGCGCTGAACCTTTCGCGCCTTGACGGCGCCGTCGACGACGCCGTGGAAAGGGAAATTTTCAACGTGATCTCCGCGGGCGAAAGCCTGTCCATGGACCGTTTCTTCTATGTGAATCCCCTGGAAGCCGTGCAGGGCGTATCCGGGAAGGAGCCGGGGCTTGAGCATGCGCTGCCCGCCCGCCCGAAATGGTTCGCCTGCGCCTGCTGCCCGCCGAACGTCGCGCGGCTGTTTACGTCGCTGGCCGCCTACAGCGCGGAGGAGAACG
The DNA here is from genome assembly GCA_946615785.1 of uncultured Clostridia bacterium. Lineage (GTDB taxonomy): Bacteria > Bacillota > Clostridia > Christensenellales > Aristaeellaceae > RUG756. The sequence continues at coordinate 9,078 of CAMOIA010000041.1, read as the reverse complement.
AAAAAGGGATCATCCTCAGGCAGTACCTGGACGGCGATTATGCCTTCCAGAAGGCGCACTTGAACCTCAGGACCCGCTACCCCTGGGACGGCGCACTGTTGTATACCGTCGACGCGCATGAAGACACAACCCTGTTCCTGCGCGTACCCGGCTGGGCGGACAAACGCAGAACCGGCCTGACCGTCGACGGCGAATCGATCGCGTTACAGGTCGATAAGGGATATTTGCGTCTTGGACTGGAAAAAGGCCCGCACACCGTGCAGCTCACCCTGCCCATGGAGCCGCGCCGCCTGTACGCAAACCCGAAGGTTCGCGCCGACGCGGGCTGCGTCGCCTTCGCCTTCGGCCCCATGATCTACTGTCTTGAAGGCTGCGACAACCCGGAGCCCCTGTGGAACCTGAAAGCCGACGGCGGCGCGCAGATCGAAATGACGCCGTACCTGCCCGATTTGCTCGGCGGCATCCGGCAGATGAAGATTCCCGGCTTTCGGCGCACGGACGCGCAGGACGCTCTGTACGCCGAAGAAAAGCCGCGTTATGAAAAAACGACCCTCACCGCTATTCCCTACTACGCCTGGGCCAACCGGGAGCCAAGGGATATGCGCGTGTGGATCCCGGAAACCTGATACGAAACTGACGTGCCGGAAAACAATACCGGCAAATATGATCCATGCCAAAGACAGCCGCTCCCTGAAGAAAGCGGCTGTTGACTTTATAACGCTGTTTCTGACCGCCCCTCAGGCTTCCTGCGATGGTTTTTTCGTCGTCTTTCCGTTAGGCGCCGTACAGGCGGTGAGGGGACGGGTGTGCAAGCAGCTCCCGATCCAGTTCCGCAAGCGTTTCGGGCTTGCTGCATGGAAGCAGGTCCGCGGTGACGATGGCCTTGAGACACCACTGGGCCGTGAAATTGGTCGTGATCCAGGGAATCTCATACAGGGCAGTCCCGTCGTCACGTTTGCCGTACACAACCGGCGCGAAGCCTTCCGGCTGCCCGGGCGCATAGAGCAGGGCCAGAAGGCTTACCCAGACGGTATGCTCCATCGCCCCGTCCTTTTCCGTCCGCGCCGCCCAGGCCTGCATTTCCGCCGAATAGATGGGGCTTCCGAACTGGCGGTTCTGCAGAAGGCCCTTTGACCTTTGCAGGCGTTCCTCCGGGGAAAGGAAAAAATACAGACCGTTTTCCGCCGTCATCCGCGAAAGGCTGCCGCAGTCAAGCATCTCAGCCGTTTCCAGATAGACCTCCGTTTCCCCCATGCAGGCGGACAGGTGCATGCCGCTGTTATCCTTGATTTCACCCCGGTATTCAAGCGCTCCCGTCGCGGGATCAAACCCGACGATCGGGCCGGAGGTCAGGCCGAGCGGCATCCCGGAAAGATCCGCAATGCCTTTTTTCATTTTGGCCAGCGCCCCCTGATCCAGCGTACGTTCATATGCGGTCATCCAGTTGGAAAGCAGCGCTGCCCAGTCCGGCCCGATGCGCAGCTGCACGCCGTTTTCACCCTGGAACCAGGGCATCACCCGCAGCGATTCCGCCGCCGCCAGGCTGTCCTCCATGCAGTCGCCGACGCGCCTGTCCCCCGTCAGATAATAAAGCGGCCTGTGGTGACCTGCCATGGAGACCCTCGGCTCCTTGCAGGGACACCCCCAGTGGCGTACGTTGTGGCGGGAGCCCAGCCCCTTCATGGGGCCAAAGTGGTACATGTCCACATCGGACGCATGGCGGCTGAGCGCTTCGGCCATGCGGAACACCCGTTCGCTGCCCGTGCGCAGGAACTGATACCAGAGCCAGTACGTCGGCGCCAGCTCGGTATTGTCCCAGGCAAATCCGCCCACGTCGTAGCGCCACATGTGCCGGCAGGCTTCGTAGGTGTGCATCAGGTCCCCGTAATTGAACAGGCCGTACCAGCGCCTCGCCTCCGCCTCATTTTCGTAAAACGAAAAGGCTTTGTCCAGCTGATCCTCGATCCATCGCTCCACCTCCGTGCCCTCGCGCCTGAGGCTCCAGTATCCGAAAGCACGGTGCTCGTGGTAGTATTCAGGCGCCGCAAGATACACAGGAGGCCGTCTCACGCTTTCTGAGAAGGCCCTGAGCCCCTCGTCCTGCACATACCCTGCCTGAGAGTGTACCGCCGCATGGCAGGTGACGGCGATCCCGTTCGGATCGGCGAGCATATAGTCAAAGCCCTCGTAATTCCCCATGGGATAGGTTCGCCTGTCATAATGCCGGAAATCGAAGGGCTCAGCCCCCGGCGCGTAAAACCAGACCGTACAGGCCGTCCGATCTGAGGAGAGCCCTTCGGCCTCCAGCCCCGCCGGATGCTTTTCCCAGCATTCCCGCATCGCAAAGGACAGCGTGCGCTCGGGATCGCTCACCGCAAGCACGCCGGGCGCGCGCCTGCCGTGCACGCCCTCCAGCCAGCAGCCCCGCTCCCAGGCTTTCTTGCGAATGCAGAAATGGTCGGAATCGTCCTGCGTCAGGCAAAAGCGGTCCCACCTCGGCAGGTCCTGCGCCGCCTCGTCCAGGTTCGCATCCGTTTCCACCGTTTCTCCCCGCTGCTGCGCGGCAAGATACGCGCGGTCAAGCCTCTTTTTCCAGTGAAACAGCTGCGTCGGATGGTCGTGATACGGCACTCCGTCTGTCAGGAAACGGATATGGCGCTGATAAGACCGTCCTGTCAGGCGCGTTTCAAACCTTAGGCCCCACCCCGCAAGGCGGTCCGAATCCGCGTCGCCCGCAAAGAAAAACGTGTCGTCAAACGCGATTTCCCCGTCGAATCTGACGTACATGCGTATAAGGAACGGCATTTTTTCCTTCCCGTCCTCAAGATGCGCGCCCTCAAACCGGAACACCGCCTCAAGCGGCCCGGAGGATTCCAGGTAGCGCTTTTTCACAACGGCGGGCAGGCTGCGGACGCGGATTTCACAGCCGTCGTCGGTTTCCTGTACATGGCTCAGCCGAAGCACAGGAAAAACCCGGTCGAACGCATCCGCGCCATTTCCGCGGCAATGGGCCGCAAGATTCTGTCCTTCCTTTGGAACACTCAGGCAGATTTGCTCCCCCTGCACCGTATAGCCGTCCTTCGTTTCCCGCACCGAAAGCCCTTTGGCCGGTGCTTCGCCGGCCGTAAGGTCGCCTCCACGGCCGATCTCGTCCGCAAGGGCCAGATGGCGGCTCCACTTGACGGAGCCGTCCGGCCAGCGTGCGGCGATTTCGCTCTGCATCCGCACGGGGTTCCCCGCTTCGTTCGTAAAGGCAAAGCGCTCGTCGCGCACGCTCCCGCGCGGCCAGTACGCGCCAAACGAAGCCCAGCCGTGCGGAAGCCTGTTTTCCATCAGATGCATCTTCATGTCCGTTTCCTCCGGTTTTCCATGCTCAATCCTGAAAACGATTATACCCGGAAAACAGGCCTTCTGCAATGCGCATGCTCAAATCCTGCCGTGCCGCTTTTTGAAGGCGGAAAGCTGGTTTTTCAGTTCCTTTCGTGGTATCATGAATCCATCTTGACGAAGGGGGCTTTTGAAGTGGCATTGTACGAAAACCTGCGGGGCAGTCTGATCTATGAAAACCCGCTCGCCTCCGCGGACGACCTTCGGGATTTCACCCTGGAAGGCAGTGCGCTGACGGGCTTTCCGAACGGGCGTCTGCGGCTTGAAAACGCTCAAAGCGCGGCGCTTGGGCAGAAGGCGAACTATGTGCTCTGGTGCAACCGGATCTTTCCCTCGGATATGCTGCTGGAAATCGATTTTTGCCCCATTCGGGAGCCTGGGCTTGCCATGCTGTTTTTTTCCGCCTGCGGACGGGACGGACGCGATCTTTTCGATCCTTCCCTTGAAAAGCGCACCGGAGAATACGTGCAGTATCACCACGGCGACATCAACGCCTTTCATCTGTCCTTTTTCCGGCGAAAGGAAAAGGACGAGCGCGCTTTTCACACCTGCAACCTTCGAAAAAGCTACGGCTTTTACCTGGTCGCCCAGGGCGCCGATCCCATCCCGGACGCAGCCGACGCGGACGGAATGTACACCCTGTCCCTGCTGAAGGCCGGCGCGGACGTGCGCTTTGCCGTAAACGGGCTTGAAGTGCTGCATTTCCACGACGACGGAAACCAGTACGGGCCCCTGCTTGCAGGGGGGCGTGCAGGCCTTCGGCAGCTGGCGCCGATGGCGGGAGAATATGCAAATCTGCGTGTTTATGCATGCAGGCATTCATAAATGAAATACGCTGCGCCTGTCGGGCGGGAGGACGTCGTTTTCCCCGTCCGATCTGTTTCAATGCAGTAAAAAGAGCGCTATTTGCCTTTCTTCAACCCGAAGATACATGTTCTTCCGCACTGAAACAATCTGGAAAAATCCGGATGCATATGCAATCTCGTTTTGAAAAAATATACATTTTATAACCTGAAACATGTCCTTGACATCCCCCGCATTTCCCGGTAATATAGCTTTAGAGAAGCAAACAAAACCGGATGCAGACAAATGAATGCCCCATCGAACCCCCTTATCGTCCCCGATACAGTGTTTTATCTATCATAATCATACTGGCAGGAGGAAAAGCGATGCAGGTACCCGTCACAGCCAGTTCGAAGGAGAAAACGAAAGACCCGAAGCCGCGTTCTCTGCGCCTGATTTACGCAGGGCTGATCCTCTCCGCGCTGATGCTGGCGGGAAGCGGCGTCTGGTACATCGCCGTCACAGGCCTTGTGGGTCTCAAAAAATGGGATTTCGACGCCTATGGCGTTCGGCCGATGATCCTTGCCGTCTGCGGCGGCGCGCTGCTCATTCTGACACTGCTTTGTTATTTTGTCCATCCCGCCCTCAGAAACCGCTCCCATCGCCTGGCGCTGGACCTGTGGAAGGACCGCTACCGCTACAGCCTGATCCTGCCGGGACTGATCGTGGTGTTCGTGTTCAGCTACATGCCCATGTACGGCATCATCCTTGGCTTTAAGGACTATAAAATCAAAAGCGGCATCATGTTTTCCCAATGGGTGGGCACCTATCACTTTGAACGCTTCTTCAGAAGCCCCGTAGCGGGCCAGACCATCTGGAACACCTTCTTTATCGGCATCACCCAGCTCATCATCACCTTCCCCGTGCCCATCATCCTGGCGCTGCTCATGAACGAGCTTCGCTCCACCGCTTTCCGCCGCACCATCCAGACCATTATCTACCTGCCCCATTTTATCAGCTGGGTCATCATGTATTCCCTGCTGTTTTCCCTGTTTTCCATCACCTCGGGGCTTGTCAACAAGCTGCTGATGAGCCTCGGGTCGCCGGCCATCAACCTTCTCTCCGATCCCAATAAATTCTATGGGATGCTCTACAGCACCTCCATCTGGAAGGAAGCCGGCTGGGGCACCATTATCTATATGGCGGCCATCGCCGGGGTGGACCAGGAAATGTACGAGGCCGCCTACCTGGACGGCGCCAACCGCTGGCAGCAGTGCATCCACATTACCCTGCCCTCCATCGCCTTTGCCATTACCACCATGCTGATCCTCAACGTAGGCTCCGTCATGGGCGCGAATTTCGACCAGATCATGAACCTGCGCACCGCCGCCACCCAGACCACCGTGGCCCAGGTGATCGACACCTATGTGTACGACATGGGCGTCGGGAAAGGGCAGTACGATCTTTCCACAGCCATCGGCCTGTTCCAGCAGATCGTGAACTGCATTCTTCTGTTCGTCTCCAATTACGTGGTGAAAAAGATGTCCGGCGAAGGCTTCTTCTGATTCCACCCCCTTTCCCGGATACGGTATGCATCGCCAGATAAGGAGGCATCAGCCATGGCCAGAAAAGCGGCGCTGTCCCAGAACCATATCAGACGCAGCGTTGGAGATCATATTTTCAACACCTGCAATATCGTTCTGTTCATCCTCATCGCCATCGTCATTCTCTTCCCCTTTTTCAACGTATTCGCCATTTCGCTCACCAGCAACGTCGAATACATGCGCGAGCCTTACATCATCTGGCCAAAGGAGCCGACCCTGGAAGCCTACGAATACATCTTTTCCACGTCTCTGATTCCCCGCTCCTACGCGCTGACCATTCTGATCACGGTGGCGGCGACCGCCCTTTCCACCCTGGTCACCTCCATGCTGGCCTACGGCCTGTGCCGCGGCGATCTGCACGGGCAGAAATTCTTCATGATTTATCTGCTCATCACCATGTTTTTTTCCGGCGGCCTGATTCCGAATTACATGAACATCACAAAAACGCTGGGCTGGAGCAACAACCTTCTGGCCCTGATCGTGCCAAACAGCGTCAGCGTGTTCAATTTCATCATCGTCCGCTCCTTTTTCCGGCAATTGCCGCCATCCCTGGAGGAATCGGCCCGCATCGACGGCGCCAGCGAGTGGACGATCCTCTTCCGCATCATCTATCCCCTTTCCATTCCGACCCTGGCCACCGTCGCCATGTTCGTCGCCGTCGGCACCTGGAACAGCTGGTTCTCCGCCATGCTGTACATGCGCGATGAAAAGCTCTACCCGCTGCAGCTGATCGTCCGCAATTTCGTGGTGCACGAAGCCCGTCCAGCCGACATGCAGAACATGGAGGGTTTGCGGGACGCCGCCGGAAACCGCATTTTCCTGAACGAAACGGGCCTCAAAATGGCCTGCGCCGTCGCCACGGTCCTGCCGATGGTGATCATTTACCCCTTTATCCAGAAATACTTTGAAAAGGGCATGACGATCGGCGCCGTCAAAGGCTGAACCCGTTCTTTCCCGGATTGTAAGCCGTGCAAGGCTTCAATATACTTCACAAGGAGGTACGCCCGATGAAACTTTGGAAACTTATGACCCTGGTTATGGCGCTGATGCTGGCCTTCTCCGCCACCGCTTTTGCCTATGACGGCACGGTGCTGGACATCACCGCCGACTGTGACGACGATCCCTTTACCTGGGATCCCGCAAACGACCCCCTGGCTGCCTACATTCAGGACAAGTTCGGCATCAACTTCATTCAGAGCGAAACCAACTACTATAACAACGATTTCACCGTGACCCAGCTGGCCGCCAACGAAGGCAAGCTCCCCGAGGTGTTCACCTCCGATATCCTGTATTACACCCAGGAAATCACCCAGTTCATCCCCGAAGAGCTGGTTGCTGAAATCCCCCAGGAACTGATTGACAAGTACCCGCTGACCAAGGCCCGCCTTGAAAACGACGCCGTTTCCCAGCTGGTGTACAACATGTACGGCGGCTATTACTTCCTGCCCAAGCCCGACTCCGCCGATCCCTCCATTTATCTTGCGGAACGCAAGGGCCTGTTCATCCGCAAGGACTGGCTGGAGAACCTGGGCCTTGAAATGCCAAACACCTGGGAAGAACTCTACGAAGTATGCCATGCCTTCACCTACAACGATCCTGACGGCAACGGCATCGACGACACCTACGGCCTGACCGGCGACGGCCTTGGCACCCTGCGCTACTTCTTCGCCTCCACCGGCGTTTCCAACCGCTACTGGAACAAGGACAGCGAAGGCAACTGGTTCTTCGGGGCTCTTGACGACAGCAACATCGAAGTGCTGGAATGGCTTCGCAAGATGTACGAAGACAAGTCCATCGACCCCGACTTTGCCGCCACCTCCTGGAAGGAAGGCCTGCAGAAATTCTCCTCCAACACCTTCGGCGTGTGCGTGCGCAACGCGGACGCGGACTGGATCAACAACGTGATGGTGAAATACTACGGCGCGGCCAACCCCGACTGCAACCCCTTCGACCGGGTCAGCCTGATCGGCGCGCTGGGCAACAACAAGGGCGACCAGCCCCGCATGGAAGCCTATATTTCCTGCATGGTGGCCGTGCAGTTCGCGCCTGAAATCACCGAAGAAAAGATGGACCGTTTCCTGCAGTTCTATGAGTACCTGCTGGGCGAAGGCAAGTACATGCGCATGGGCCTTGAAAACGAGGACTATGTGGTGAACGAAGACGGCACCATCTCCAAGATCCGCGACGAAAACGGCAACGCCTCCAACCTGGCCGTGAAGTATCCCTCCATCCCCGTCACCCATTGGACTTCCTGGGGCTTTGAAATGGCCGCTCTGCCCAATGTGGAATACTTTGACCAGTACAACGACGAAACCAAGGCCCTGAACGCCGAGGTGTGCGCCATCCGCAACCAGAATCCCGTCTATCCGCAGGTCGGCCCCATCCTGATTGACGACGACGCCGTCACCGACGCCGCGGCCTTCAACATCACCAGCGAATACTGGCTCATCATTTCCGGCGACAAGCCCGTGGCCGAAATGTTTGCTGATATGAAGACCCGCGCCGAAGCCTACTACGGCCCGGCCACCGAAAAGGTGACCGAGATCGCCAATCAGTACGGCTGGTAATCCCTGTCCGACCGCAAAATCCCTTGGGGGCCGCTTCTTTGAACCTTGGGGCGGCCCCCTTTCCCATCCTGACGGAAGAAAATGTCGAAAGTGGAGAATGGTATGCCAAAGCAAAATCATGTCCAGCTCTTTGAGGACGGATCCATCCGCGCATATGAAAGAAAATGGACGTTTGATCCCGCGTTCGGCCCCCGGCTGCGGCTTGAAAATGGCACGGAAGTCCTCTTTTCGGAAGGAAAATGCAATACCGTCCCCGTCACGACCGGCCTTGGCAGCGGGTGGCGCACCACCGTGACGGATCTGCCCGGCCTTGGCGATCTGATCGTCGAAACAGAGACCCTCGTCAGCGATACGGACGGGCATGTGGACTGCACGGTCTTTGTGCAGCGGGAAGAGAAAGCGCGGCTGAAGGAAGTGGTGTACCCTGCCCCGCTCCTTGCCGAAGAAAAAGGCGCTTACGCCGTGGTAAACACCATGCAGGGACAGCTGATTCCCGCCGACTGGCCTGAGGAGGCCGGCGCGAAGCTGCCCTTTGACGGGCAGATGTGCTCCGAATCCGCCTATATGCCCTGGTGGGGCGAGGTGACGGAAGAAGGCAGCTACCTCGCCTGGGTTCGGTCCCCCTGGGACGCCAAATACACCGTTTCCCATCCGGCGGGCGGCCCCAACCGGATCTATGCCCGGCATCTTCCTTCCCTTGGGAAAATGCGCTACCAGCGCACTGTTTCCTATTATTT
>CAMOIA010000040.1 GCA_946615785.1 uncultured Clostridia bacterium | reverse complement strand
CTCGTCCTTGCGGTGCGCGTCCGCGATGGCCCGCAGATCGTCGATCAGCGCCGCTTGTCCGACGGCAAAGCCAAGTCTTGCGCCCGCGAGCGACCGCGATTTGGAGAAGGTGCGAACGATGAGAAGGTTTTCGTATGTATGAATCAGGTCCAGGCAGTTTTCGTCGCTGAAATCAGCATAGGCTTCGTCGACGATCACAACACGGCTTTCGTCCGCTTGAAGAATCCGCTCGATCTCCTTCTTTTTCAGCGCGATCCCGGTCGGCGCATTCGGGTTGGCAAGGACGATGTGTCCCCGTACGGACAGATAATCCTCCGTGTTCACCGTAAAATCCGCATTCAGGGGAATCGTCCGGAAGGGGATTCCGTTCGCCCTGCACAAAACCGAATAAAACCCATAGGTGTGGTTCGGAAAAACGAAAGGATGCTCCGCGTCGCCAAAGGCCATGAACGCGAAATTCAGCGCTTCGTCCGAACCGTTGGTCATCAGGATTTCATCCATTCCGACCCCGAAAACCTCAGCCGCCTTCGCCCGGAGCGCGTGACTTTCCGGGTCAGAATACAGCCTGAGCGTCTTTGCCGCTTCAAGCGCTGCGTCAGCGACCTTTTGCGGCGGCGGATACGGGGATTCGTTGGTGTTCAGCTTGATGTATTTTCGTTCGCGGGGCTGCTCGCCCGGTACGTACGGGGCAAGCGCTGCAAACGCGGCTTTCAGATATCGGCTCATTTTTTCTCCGTTTCTGAGCGGATCAGAGCGCTCCTTGCATGGGCTTCCAGCCCTTCGCTTCTTGCAAAGGCCGCGATCGGCGCCGCGACGCGGTCGAGCGCCTCCCGGGTATAATAGGTGAACTGTGTTTTCTTGACGAAATCGTCCACGGAAAGGGGATTTGAAAACCGCGCCGTTCCGCTTGTCGGCAGGGTGTGGTTCGGACCGGCCAGATAATCGCCGAGCGCTTCCGGACAGAACCTGCCCATAAACACGGAGCCTGCGTTTTTGACCTTGCCGATGAGCGCAAACGGATCGTCCACGCACAGTTCAAGGTGTTCGGGCGCGATTTGATTGGAAATATCCACCGCCTCGTCCAGATCCTTCACGAGGATGATCTTCCCGTTGTTTTCAATCGACGCGGCGGCGATTTCCACCCTCGGAAGCGTTTGGAGCTGACGGGCAACCGCGTCCGATACTGCCGAGGCCAGGGCGGCGCTGGTTGTAATCAGGACCGCCGAAGCCATTTTGTCATGCTCCGCCTGCGAAAGAAGATCCGCGGCGACGTACTCCGGGTTGGACTTTTCGTCCGCAATGATCAGAATCTCGCTGGGGCCCGCGATCATGTCGATGGAAACCATACCGTACACCTGGCGCTTTGCTTCCGCGACAAACGCGTTGCCCGGCCCGACGATCTTATCCACCTTCGGAATGGTCTGCGTGCCAAAGGCCAGGGCGGCGATTGCCTGCGCGCCGCCGACCTTATAAATGTGCGTCACGCCGGCGATTCTGGCCGCCGCGAGGATCGCAGGCGGCACGGCGCCGCCCTTTGCCGGGGTCGTGATCACAATTTCCGGGCATCCTGCCAGTTTTGCGGGAATGGCGTCCATCAGAACCGTGCTTGGGTACGCAGCCGTGCCGCCAGGTACATAAAGCCCCACCTTTTCAATCGGAATCACCATCTGCCCGAGCACCGTGCCGTTTTCGCCCGGAATCACAAATCCGGAGCGCACCTGGTGTGCGTGATAGGCGCGGATGTTTTCCGCAGCGGTGCGCATGACGTCAAGGAGAGAAGAATCCAGCGTTTCAAACGCCGCCTGGATTTCATCTTCCGTCACTTCAAGGGCGCTGCCGTCCCAGCCGTCGAACCTGGCGCACAAAGCGCGAAGCGCTTCGTCGCCCTCCGTTTTAACCTTTTCAATGATTTCAGAAACCGTATCCGCGATCGAAGCAGTCTCCTCCTGATCGCGTTTCAGAATATCCTTCAGACTGATCTGCCCTATATCATACGTTTTCATTTTTTCCTCCAAGCTGTTTCTCCATGTCCGCCCGCAGACGGTCGATCGCTTCGAACTGGAATTTCGCCGACACCTTGTTTGCGATCAGCCTGGCGCTGATGGGCATAATCTCCTCAAGCACCACAAGGCCGTTTTCCCTCAGGGTCGCGCCGGTTTCAACGATGTCCACAATCACGTCCGAAAGGCCGAGCAGCGGCGCGATCTCAATGGAACCGTGCAGTTTGATAATGTCGATTTCGCGGGACGCCGCGCCGTAATAGGCCTTTGCCGTCCGCGGAAACTTGGTCGCGACCCGGATGGGGCGGAAGGGATCCGGTTCAAAACCCGGTTTCCCGGCCACACACATGCGGCAGACCCCGACGCCAAGATCCAGGATTTCAAAAAGGTCAGGCTGATATTCGTGCAGAATATCGCTGCCCGCAACGCCGATGTCCGCCGCGCCTCGTTCAACGTAAATGGCCACATCGGACGGCTTTACCCAGAAATAGCTCACTTTCCCGTCCAGGCTTTCAAAGATCAGCTTGCGGTTCTTTTCCCGAATGGAAGGGCAGCCGTATCCGGCCTTTTCAAACAGACCGTAAACCTGCTCACCAAGCCGTCCTTTCGGCAGCGCGATGTTGATCATTCTATTCCATCCTTTCCGGGAAAGATCGTACATGTTTCGACATTCGCATCCGACTCTTCGCTTTCCACAAAAACGCTTTTTCCTTCCTGCCGAAGCGCAAGCGCCTTTTGAAACACGTCCTTCGGATCCGCCGAGGCGCCGTAGCAAAGCCGCACGTCCGGCGCAGAGCGCTTCGCCGCGGGAAAAATTTGGTTCAGAAGATCCAGATAAACGGCAAAGCCGATCGCTTCCGCTTTCTTGCCAAGGTGCTCCGCCAGGTGGTCGTACCGGCCGCCGGAGAGCACCTCCGTATGGACGCCCTGGGCGAACCCCTTGAAAACGATCCCGTTGTAATAGCTGCGGTCGCTGATGATGGAAAAGTCCAGGTGAACACAGGCCCCGTCATTGGTCATGTCAAAGAGCGATTGCACCTTTCGAAGCTCTTCCACCGCGCCCCGCATGGTATCGTTCATCGTAACCGCCTCCAGCCTGCCAATGGCCGAAGAGAGCGGGCCGTACAGGGCAGCCGCCGTTTTCCAGGCCGCGGTCCGTGTATCGTCAAGTCCGGCAATCCGGCACTGTTTTTCCATGCCCGGCACGTTTTTCTGGCGGAGGCAGGTTAAAAGGGCGTTTCGGGTTTCCTTATCCGTTTCCGTCTCCTCAAGCAGCCCCTCCACGGTGCGCATGGACGCCACGTTCAGGATCCATTTTTCAGAAATTCTTTTCATGCTCTCCGCCGCAAGGTACAGAACCTCAAACTGCTCGTAAGCGTCCAGTTTCCCGATGCACTCGATGCCGGCCTGCGGGATTTCGCGGAATTCCCTTTCTCCGCTTCCTTCCCGGTAAACGTATTCGTTGTAATACACCTTCTGCTGACCGGCGCGGTAGTTTTTCATAATGGACAGCGTCAGATCGGGTTTGAGGGCCATCAGCTTGCCGTTGAGATCGTGAAAGGTCAGGATATGCTCTCCGGCAAGAAAGCTCCGGTTTTCGGCATACAGATCATACGGCTCGAATTTGCTCAGTTTATAGGGACTGTAGCCAAAGCCCGCGTATAGCTTGCGGAGCGTGTAGCCAACGCATTCTTCATGGGTAAGGTATCGGCTGTCAAGGTCCATCGATCCCTTTGTCCTCCTTCTTGTTCAGGTGCGCGAGGATTTGCGCATAGCCGCCTTCACCGTACCGCAGGCAGCGGTTGACCCGGCTGATCGTGGCTGTGCTTGCGCCGGTCGTCTTCACGACCGTTTCATATGTATACCCTTTGGAAAGCATATCCGCCACCCGGATGCGCTGCCCGATGGCCGTGAGTTCCTGAAGGGTCAGAAGATCTTCCAGAAAGCGCGCACATTCAGCTTCGTCCTGAAGGCTCAGCAGCGCGTCGATCAGAATCTTTGTGTTTTCAGAATGAAGAGGATCCAAGTCATCACCGCTTTCTCACTTTAGTGCGGTGATATATTAGCATGCGAAAGGAAAAACGTCAAGCAAAAAACCTGACGTTTTGGGGAACGGCTGTTTTTTTATCGTATTTACAGTTCCTGGTGCGCCTGTTTCACAAGGCGCTCGATTTCATCGTCCGAAACAACTTCACCCGGCACTGCAGAAAGATCGGCGAGGAATTCAATATTCCCGGCCGGACCTTTGATGGGGGAAAACGTGCACGCCGCCATACGCCATCCCATGGCGGAGGTAAAATCCCTGATCTCGCGCAGAACGCGGATATGCTCCCTGGCTTCTCTGACCACGCCGTGCTTTCCCACAGCGCCCTTCCCCGCCTCAAACTGCGGCTTGATAAGCGTCAGAAAGCGCCCCTCAGGCCCCATGATCCCGGCAGCCACGGGAAGAATCAGGCGGATGGAAATAAAAGAAACGTCCATGACCGTAAGCGTCGGCTTCTCCGGAAACATGTCCGCCGTCAGCGTGCGCGCGTTCGTCCGTTCCATGAGCGTCACCCGCGGATCGTTCCTCAGCTTCCAGTCAAACTGTCCGTAGCCGACGTCGATGGCGTACACGTGCGCCGCGCCGTTTCGCAAAAGCACATCGGTAAAGCCGCCGGACGCCGCGCCGATATCCATGGCGACAGCACCCGAAACATCGGCTTTGAAGGCGTCGATGGCCTTTTCAAGCTTATATCCGCCGCGGCTCGCGAAAAGAGGCTTATGGCCGCGAAGGGAAAGGACGGCGTCCTCGTCCAGCTGTTCGGACGCTTTTTCGATGCGCTTCTCGCCAAGGTAAACCTCGCCCGCAAGGATAAAGGCCTGCGCCTTTTCGCGGCTTTCCGCAAGGCCCTGTGAAAAAAGCAGTACGTCCGCTCTGACCTTCATGTGCGTAACTTCCTTCTGATGAATTCCGCCATGGCGTTTCCGTCCAGACCGCATTCCTGCAGGCGCTTTTCCCGCGAACCGTGCGGCAAGAACGCATCCGGAAGCGCAAAAACGCCGCGAACCTCCCCGGTTCCGCTGACGGCGCACCATTCGGCGACGGCGCTTCCAAAGCCGCCTGAGCGTTCATTTTCCTCCGCGGTAAAAAACGGCATTCCACGATCCGCCGCCTCTTTCAAAGCCATCTCGTCCAGCGGACGGACCGAAGAAGCACTGAGGACGCTGATTTCAATCCCGTTTTTCTGCAATTGTTCGGCGGCTTTAAGCGCATTTGGCACCATGGAGCCTACGGCCAGGAGACAGGCGTCCTGCCCTTTGCGCAGGCATTCCCACCGGCCCGGCGAGAAGCTCCCCGTATAGGCGGGGCCGGGAATATCGGCCTGCGGATACCGGATGGCAACAGGCGCCTTTCCTTCCTTCAGGCACCATGAGAGGGCCGACAGCATTTCATCCACATTGCGGGGACAGACGATTGTAAGCCCCGGGATGGAGCGCAGATAACTGATGCCGTACATGCCATGGTGGCTCGCGCCGTCTCCGCCCACGTACCCTGCGTGATCCATCAGGAACACGACCGGAAGATCCTGGAAGCACACGTCCTCCATGATTTGATCATACGCGCGCTGCAGAAACGTATCGTATATCGCGACAAAGGGTCTCAGGCCTCCCTTGGCCATGCCGGCTGCCAGCGTCACGGCATGTTCTTCCGCGATTCCCGCGTCGAAATGCCGCTTCGGATACGCTTTGGCAAAACCGTCAAAGCCCGTTCCGGTCGTCATGGCCGCGTTCACGACCACAATGCGCGGATTCTTCTGCGCCTGCTCACAAAGAAACGCGCAGGCCGATGCGCCAAAGCTTCGCGGTCTGGCCTTTTCGATCCTCTCCCCGGTCTTGAGGTCAAACGGCCCGATTCCGTGGTAGCGCTCCGGATTCTGCTCGGCAAACGGATAGCCCTTTCCCTTTTTCGTCATGACATGGACGATCACAGGCTCCTTTTCGTCCTGAAGGTGCCTGAACAATTGCGTCATGTACTGAATGTTGTGTCCGTCGACAGGGCCGAGGTAGCGGAGGCCCAGGGAGGAAAAGAATTTATCGTTGACAAAAATGTTGCGGACATGGTCCTTGAAATTCTGAAACAGGTGATGCAGCTTTTTCCCGCCGATGGGGACTTTGAACAGGATATGGGAAAAGGCGGATTTCAGTTTCTGCCATCCCTTGCTGACGCGCAGGTACGTCAGATAATTGGAGAGCGCACCGACATTGCTTGAAATCGACATGCCGTTGTCGTTCAGAATGATGATCATCTGCGTTTTCCGGCTGCCAAGGTCGTTCAGCGCTTCATAGCACATGCCGCCGGTCAGCGCGCCGTCCCCCACGACCGCGATGACCCTTCCCTCGCCGCCGGTCAGATCCCTCGCCCTTGCAAGGCCAAGCGCGGCGGAAATGGCGTTGGAGGAATGGCCGGTATTCCAAAGGTCATATTTGCTTTCATCGGTTCTGGGAAAGCCGCAGATACCCTCTTCCTGCCTCAGCGTCGCAAAGGATGAAGCCCTTCCGGATAAAAGTTTATGCGTATAGCACTGGTGGCCCACGTCGAACAATAATTGGTCTTTATCAAAATCAAAAACATGGTATAATGATAAGGTCAGCTCCACCATCCCAAGGTTGGACGAGAGATGACCTCCATTTTGGGAAACCGTTTTCAGAATGGTGTCCCGTACATCGTCTGACAGTGTTTTGAGATCTTCAATCGAAGCGGTGCGAAGTTCCGAACCCCGTTTGACATCAGAAAGCTTCATTCCTGCCCTCTTTTCCGTCGCAATGATACGCTTGTGAGTATAACACAGGCAGCCTTGAATTGTAAACGTTTTTGCGAAGGGCAGGAAAAACGGATCGGACAGCGAAATGTTTTTCGCACACCCCGGAGATTCTAAACCCAAGCTCCCACCAGGAGGATTATGCATGAAATGCCCCAATTGCGGCTATTGGAACCGTGACAGTTTCCCGCAATGCTTCAAATGCGGTCAAAAGCTGCAAGCGCCTCAGGCGCAGCAGACTGCGGGCGGCAGTCTGGACGAATTTTTGCAAAAAAACAGCGCGCCGAAGAATTACATCCGTTTTGACGAAGAAGGCAACGCGTCCGGCGAACAGGACGCAAGGGACGAGCTCGCCAGCGAAATGCGCCTTTTACAGCAGCGCAAAGCGCGCGGCAAACGCCGCCAGCAGCAGCTGCGCACCGACGGCGCCAGTCAGGGCTTCGCCCCGACCGCGCGCAGCATCGTCTATTCGCCGGAGCGTGTGCGTCCTAACCAATACGCGCAGCAGTATGAATATGTGCCGGAAAACGAAGTGGAAGGCGAATTGCGTCCAAACGCGCGCCAGGTGTTTTCAGAGCGCGCCGCGCGGGAAACGGAAAGCTATGACGGCCTTGAGCAGTCGCTGTACTACAGTAACGGCACCACGAGGCACGTTTCCATCCCCCCGTCCACGCCTGTCAGAATGACCCGCACCTTCATTCCCGGAAGGATCGTCCGCATCCTCGCGCTGGTTCTTTTGCTCGCCGCCGGCCTTTTCGCAGGCTATCACTACCTGTATCTTCCATACAGCAATACCCATCAGCAGGAGCCCCTTTCCGCCCGGGTGGAGATCACGCCCTCCATTCTGGGCGACAGCGCCGCGCACACCATCAAAATTCCCGGCGAGGAAGGCGCTGAAATCTACATTAAGGAGCTCCGCCGAACCTACATTGTGACCGGCGGCTACGCGACCATCGAGGTGGCGGACTATTTCTGGTACGAGAACGATTCCGCCAACATCGACGAGGACGTTTACGCCACCATCACGCCCTACCTGAAGACCAGCGGCGGCGAGCAGATCTTGATGGAGCAGTTTCAATACCCCGTCGAGGTGCCGGAAAGCCCTCTGATCCTGGTCAGGCCGGACACGGGCTATGCCGAGGTTTCCACCGCGATCTACAACATCCAGTTCCGCGTCGAAAAGAGCAGCACCGTAACCATCAACGGCGAGGATTTTTCCGACCTGGCCAACACCCAGGACGGTCTGATTTCCTACAACGCAACCATTCAGCCCATCGGTTACAACACCTTTGAAATCAAGACGCGCTGCCAGTATTACCGGGAAAGCACCACCACCGTCACCATCTACCGGGCGGTTCAGGACATTCCCCTTGACCTTTCCACGACGCTGGACAACCGTTCCTCCAGGGATGAAATGACCATTTCCGCGACCACCCTGCCAGGCGCGACCGTGACCGTTGAAACGCCCTATAAGGATCTTGACATCTCGCAGCTGAATACGACAGGCGAGTTTTCCTTCAAAGCGCTTTTCTCCGTCATCGGAAACAACACCATCACCATTACCGCATCCTACCCGGGGAAAGTGACCAGCACGGTCAATTACGACGTTTACTACATTCCCCCGGCCGCAACCTACACGCGCAAAGCCTGGCCGCTTGACAACTGGAATTATAACGAACTGCTTTCAAGCATTGCCACAAGGGCCGCCAATTCGCAAATCTACGTCTGCACGGGCGAGATCGTCAGCATTATTTCCACTTCCCCGCAGCTTGCGATCATGGAAACCGGAACCAGCACCACCTCAAGACAGGTGCTGCTTGAAAACCGCTCCATGGATACCTGGGTCATCGGCCAACGGTACCGGGTCTACGCGGACGTATTCGGCCTGTACAACGGCATTCCAAGGCTGATCGGACGGTATACCTACAGCCCATAATTGCATCCTCGCGGATTCACAGTTTTCGCCCCGGACGCCGGGGCGTTTTTGGGCATGTGAAAAAGCGGAGGCCGAAGCCTCCGCCTGGAAAAATGCTGTTTGATTAACGGTTGAGGATGGTGAGCTCGGTGTCCTTGTCGAAGAAGTGGAGCCTGCTGGTGTCGAAGACCACCTTCACATCGTCACCGGTGCGGGTGCTGGTGCGCGGATCGACGCGGGCGATCACGTTGTCTTCCTTGCCGCTGGTGGAGAAGTAGAGATAGGTTTCAGAGCCCATGAGCTCGGTGACTTCAACGTGAACCTTGATGACCGCTTCGGGATTGGCTTCGATGTCTTCGGCGGCGTCGGAAATGTTCTCAGGACGGATGCCCATGATGACTTCCTTGCCGATGTAGCTTTCGTCGGTCAGCTTGGCAATCTTGGACTGCGGCACGACGATCTTGTTGTCGCCGAAGATCGCGACGACCTTGCCGTTTTCCTTGTCCAGCTTCACATCGAAGAAGTTCATCTGCGGGCTGCCGATGAAGCCGGCCACGAACTTGTTGCTCGGATAGTCGTAGTTGTTCTGGGGCGTATCCACCTGCTGGATGACGCCGTCCTTCATGATGACGATACGGGAACCCATGGTCATAGCTTCGGTCTGGTCGTGGGTAACGTAGATGAAGGTGGTCTGCAGGCGCTGATGCAGCT
>CAMOIA010000039.1 GCA_946615785.1 uncultured Clostridia bacterium | reverse complement strand
TGGAAAAACCTGCAGGCGTCTACACCCTTCAAGTGAGGGAAATGATGGCGGAAGCAGACGCGCATCCCGAGCTGACCTTCGGCATGATGTTCAACCAGCGTACCAACTGCGTGTACCGCAAGCTGAAGGAAATGATCGACAGCGGCGAACTGGGGCAGATCAAACGCGTAAGCTGGCTGATCACCGACTGGTATCGCACGCAGTTCTATTACAATTCCGGCGCCTGGCGCGCCACCTGGGCAGGCGAGGGCGGCGGCGTGCTGCTCAACCAGTGCCCGCACCAGCTGGACCTGCTGCAATGGCTCTGCGGCCTGCCCGTCAGGGTGCACGCCCACTGTCACGAAGGCAAGTGGCACGATATCGAGGTGGAGGACGACGTTACGGCCTACATGGAATTTGAAAACGGCGCCACCGGCGTTTTCGTCACCACCACCGGCGACGCGCCTGGCACGAACCGCCTGGAGATCACCGGCACCAAAGGCAAGGCCGTCTGTGATTATGACGGACTGACCTTCTGGCGCAACGAAATGGACGAGCGGGAATGGTGCGTGACCTGCATGGAAGGCTTCAAAAAGCCGCCCTGTGAAAAAATCGCGGTCGAAACCGACGGCCTCAATCCGCAGCACCCGGCAGTGCTGAACGCCTTCGCCGCCCATATTCTGCGGGGCGAAAAACTGATCGCCGACGGCCGCGAAGGCATTCGCGGCCTGATGCTGAGCAACGCCATGCACCTTTCCTCCTGGCTCGGAAAGGAAGTCACCCTCCCCATCGACGAAAAGCTGTTTTACGATCTGCTGATGGAAAAATGCAAAACATCCCGCCACAAGGAAGAGCGGGACGTGACCATTTCCACCGAAGGGAGCTATTGAACATGAGAATCGGCGCGCAGCTCTACACCGTTCGGGCTTATTGCCAGAATGAAAAGGACCTGGGGCGCACCCTGGAACGGGTGGCTGCCATGGGCTATCAAACCGTACAGCTTTCAGCCCTCGGCCCCATCGATCCGAAACGGATCAGGGCACTGTGCGACGCCAACGGGCTTACAATCGCGCTGACGCACAACCCGGAAAGCGATTTTGTAAGCGGCATCGACGCCCTGATCGAGCGCCATCAGCTCTACGGCTGCAGATATGTCGGCCTTGGCATGCTGCCGGAACGCTATCACAGCCCGGACTGGCTTGGTCATTTCGCGGAGGATTTTCTTCCGTCTGCCGAAAAGCTAAAGGCCGCGGGCATGAAGATGATGTACCACAACCACGCCTTTGAATTTGCCCATATGCCCGACGGACGCACGATGATGGAGCACCTTATGGACCTTTTCCCCGCCGATCTGATGGGCGTCACAGCGGATACCTACTGGCTGCAGTTCGGCGGCGTGGACGTCTGCGCCTGGCTGAAAGCCCATGCCGAACGGCTGCACTGCGTGCATCTGAAGGACTATGTGCCGCAAAAATTCGAGGCGCGCATGGCCGCCGTCGGCCAGGGCAACCTGGATTTTGCAAAGATCGTAAGCGAACTGAATACAAACGGCGTTACCGAATACGCGCTTGTGGAGCAGGATGACTGTTACGGTGCATCGCCCTTTGCGTGCCTGGCAAAAAGCTTTGAAGCGCTGAAAACGCTCTGATCCGCGCAATGCAGCGTTCCGCATCTGACTGAAAACCGTTATTGGAAAACCAAAGAAACAGCGCCGGAGGGAACCGTGCCGACCCCTCCGGCGTTTCATTTTGTATTGCTGTCAGTTTCTGCTTTTCTTCCATTCAAGGCATACATTCGATGTGCCAGTGACGAAAATCAGCGCCGAAATGACCTTCACAGCGGGATTGAAAACCGCCTGACAGGTCATGCTGTGCATCGTACACAGGCTGATGAAGCCGCCCGGCAGGAAAAAGCACACGGCGCTCATCGCACACAGTGACAGGGCAATCCCCAGCCTCGTTTTTTCCCGAAGCGCCATCTGTAAAGCGGCCAGAACCGCCATGCCCGCCGATACAGCCCTGACAGCCTCCCCAGCCCAGTGACAGGTCATAAACGTGCCGTCCTCTCTTGGCGCGCAGGGGCCAAAGAGCAGCGTCACGCCCAGGAACAAAAAGAGCGTCAGCACAAACAGCGCGATATCCCAAACGCCGTTTTTCCGTTTCTTCGCCTTCACAGACCATTCCTCCTCAGGCTGCCCTTTTCACAGCGATCACTTGCCCCAGGACGCGTTATGCACCTCGCGCGCCACCCGGCCGTGCTCCAGCACGATCGTCCTCTGGGCGACGTCCGCCACCTCCGGGTCGTGCGTCACAACGATCAGCGTGGTGCCTTCCCTGTGCAGCTGGGCAAAGAGATCCAGCACGATGTTTTCATTGGCCTCGTCAAGGTTGCCGGTGGGTTCGTCCGCAAGAATGATTTCGGGATGGTTGATCAGCGCGCGCGCCACGCACACGCGCTGCTGCTCACCGCCGGAAAGCTGGCTGGGCAGATGGCGGGCGCGCTCCCGCAGCCCGACGCGGCCAAGCGCTTCCAGGGCTTCCTCTTCGTCCGGCAGGGAATGGTAATACTGCGAAACCATAATGTTTTCCACAGCCGTCAGGTAATTGACCATGTGGAACTGCTGGAAAATAAGCCCGATCTTATCCCGGCGCACTTCGGTGAGGTACTTGTTGCTCTGCTTGGAAATGTCCACGCCGTCCAGCAGCACCTCGCCGCTTGTGGGTTTGTCCATACAGCCGATGATATTCATCATGGTGCTTTTCCCGCTGCCGCTCGGCCCCATAATGGCCACCCAATCGCCCTTTTCCACGGTGATGTTCACATTGTCCAGCGCTTTTAAATCGCCGTATATTTTGGAAACGTTTTTGATTTCAAGAAGACTCATGGATTCATCCTCCAAAGGCGGCTGGCGCCGCTTCAAATTGATTTGCGCTTTTATTCGCCCTTCAGAACGATGGCAGGGTCAATCTGCACCGCCCGCTTGATGGGCCAGAGGCAGGAAAGAGCCGAAACCGCCATGGACAGAATGACCGCGATGGGCAGAAGCAGCGGCTGAAACGTAATGGAGCTGCCGAACACGTTCACGCTGACCAGCTGCGCAAAGCCAAAGCCGAACAAACCGCCGAGCACGCCGCCGAGCAGGCCCAGGAACATGCCTTCGCCCAGGAACTCCGCCCGGATGCTGCCGTCTGACGCGCCAAGCGCCTTCCTGAGACCGATCTCCTGTCGGCGCTCGGTCACGACGGCCATCATGGTGGTGGAAACGCAGATCATCGTCAGGAGCAGGACCACCACCGTGACCAGGAACACAAGCGCCTGCAGCTTGGTCAGGACCGCCGCTTCCGAACGGGTCACACGCTTGACAAGGCGTGCGCGCACGCCTTCCTGCTGTCCCACGGCATCCACAAAACCGTCCAGTTCCTCCGCGGAAGCGCTTACGCTCATTTCCACCACATCCAGCGTTTCCGCGTCACCCGTCATGGCCGCCATGTCTGCCTCGGAAATGAAGAGATACCCCTCTTCCTCGCCGCCTGTGGTCAGGATGCCGACCACCCGGAAGCTGGACGTTTTGGCCTGGTTGGACGCAGCGTCCGACCGCACGGACGTGTTGAGCGCCGAAAGCACAGCATGGCTTGTCAGCGTCGCGCCCGAAACGGCGTCCACATCCGCAATCGGAAGGCTTTGCCCGATGAACTGTGAGGTGAAGGCTTCCTCTTCGCACTGTCCGCCGATCTCCGGCGTCTGCGTCGCTGCGTCCACGGTCACGGAAGCGATCCTGCCTTCCCCGTCGAGGACAGCCGATACATTCACAAGTCCGCTGCCCCAGCCTTCAGCGCTTCCCGCAAGGCTTGCCCCGGGGCCCCACGCGTTCGCCTGATCCTGTGTGCCTGCGCCTTCCGCAGGCTTATAGGTCAGCTCCATGACGCTGTTGAGCCTGACGCCGATCAGCTCCGCGATCTCTTTGCCCACAAGCACCTCGCGCAGGTTTTCAGGATACGATCCTTCCACGCTGAAATAGGGGCTGGTTTTCTGCACCTGGGTAAAATCCGTGCCCGCGGTCGTAAACGACTGCTGACGGGATACCATGTCCATCCGCACGTAACGGTAGGGCGTCGCGCCGACGATTTTTTCTTCCGGAAACGCCCGCATGGCTTCCTGCACCGCCGAATGGGTCAGGGACGGCGCGCCGTCTGCAAGCAGGATCACGTTCGCGCCGTAACTGCGGAACTGCGCGCCCATCTGCCGCGGTACGTCGTAGTAAATGGTTAAAAGACCGCAGAGGATGGTCGCGCCGATGCCGATGGACAAAAGCGCGATGAGCATGCGCGACCGCCTGCGCAGAAGCGACGCGGTGACCATGCGCAGAAACATTGCTCTCTTTGACATTTTCCTCAATCCTCCCTTGCCCTTAATGACCGCCGTGCAAAACTTCCGCGGGGCGGAGCCTGAGCAGCATGCGGATGGCGGGGAGAGAGCCCGCGACGGTAACCAGGGCGATGAGCGCCGCGACGATCGGGATGACCAGCGGCTTCATCTCGATGGCCGAGCCGAAAACGCTCTGACCGATCAGCTGGGCAAATCCGAAGCCGAGGAAATAGCCCACGACGCCGCCAAAGAGCGCAGTGACGAGGATCTCGGCAATAAACATGCCCGTGATGGAGCGGTTATGCGCGCCGATGGCCTTCAAAAGGCCGATCTCCTTGGCGCGCTCCATGACGCTCGCGGTCACAAGGTTGGAAATGCCAAGCGCCGATCCGATGAGCGAAAGAATGGTGATCAGGATCATCAGAAGCTGCGTTTTGTCCAGGATGGCGCCCTCGGATTCAGCCACCTGCCGCACGGCGGACGCGACCGAATCGGAAATGGCCTCCTGGATCTGGTAGCAGATGGCGCTGACGTACGCGGTGCAGTACCAGGTTTCATATTCGGCCGAGGATAGCTGATTCGGGTTTTTGGCCGCCTTCCGGGCAAGGTCGTTATCCGGCGTCGTGATGGCGCTCACCTCGATGGTGGCCACCCTGTTTTCCCGGTCCGTCATGGCCTGCACGGTGTCAAGGGTCGTAAAGAGCTGGCTGTCCTCATCGCCGCCGGCGTCAAAAATGCCGACGAGTGTCAGGTTCCTGGTTCCGTTTGGAACGGCGAAGGCGACGCTGTCCCCGACCTTCCAGCCCTGCTCCTGGGCAATGAGATACCCCGCCATGAACTCGCTTTGGGCGTTTTCATCGCTTTCGGATATCCACCTGCCGTCCGTCAGGTCCCACCAGCTTCTCAGGCTCACGATGCCGGCGTCAAGGCTTTCGCCTGTTGGCAGGTCCATGTGATGATCGAACCACGCGCCGGTCAGTCTGGCCGTGCTTCCGGAAGGAAGGGATACCTGCGTATCGAGAAACGGCGTGAAGTCGACGATGTTAAAGGCCCAGAAGATGGTTTTCAGCTTCCCAAGCTCGTCTTCGCGAAGATAGGCCTGGGTCAGCTCCGAAGCACCCTCGTCCTGCACATTGTAAATGTCCGAAAGCAGCGAAGAGCCCTTGGGCTTGACCACGATGTTCGCGCCATAGGTCTTGAGCTCCTGGTTTACCTTGTCCCCCACGTCCAGCATGACGTTCAGCATGCCGGTGGCAAGCGACGCGCCCAGCGCGATCGTAAACGCGATCAGCAGCATTTTCCCTTTCTGCCGGAAAAGCGCGCCTTTGATCATTCTGAAAAGCATGATACGGTCCCCTTATTTGAATTTCGTTTCCGCCGCCTGAATGTCGTCCAGACTGAAAACAATGTTGCCGCTTTCAATCCGGTATGCGAGCGGAATCGGGTTGCAGCCGCCCTTAAAGCCGATGGTGTTGATGTTCATCACCACGTCGCACTGCTTGCAGACCACCTGGTCGCCGCGCTGGTAATATCCCGCCGTGCCGCACACGTCGCACGCGTCGAGGCCGATGCCGAAGGATGCGCTGTTCGGCTTCTGGATGATGATCCAGCGCACCTGCACGCCGTTTGCCGTTTTGTATTCAAAGCGGTGGAGCGAGCCGTCGTTCACGTCCTCCACGGCGATCAGGATATCGTTTCCCTGAATCGTATAGGTTTCCGGAGCGGAAAGCTCCACCTTTTTGTGAACGGCCGCATAGCCGACCGTAAGGTTCAGAATGCTCACCGCAAACAGAAGAGAAGCCATGACAGCCGCCCTGCGGTTGTGCCTGCAATGCGCGCGGAGCTTGCGTTTCTGCGCGGGATTCGCATAGTCGCCCGATATATGCAGGTTTTGCAAAAACAGGATCAGCGCGATCGCCACGGCGAGCCCCGCGATGATCAGGGTAAAGAGCAGGGTATTGTTCGCCGTGAACCGGACGAACGGAAACACCCACGGGTAATCGGACCTGTTATACACAATGGGCCATTTCAGCCAGCGCGCGTGCGTTACCCACTGGCCGAGAATCGTGCCGAAATCGCGAACGCTGTTGACGATCAGCCCAAACGAAAGCACCGTGAGCACGATGCCTGGTTTCTTTATGTTGAATGCGCATTTGCCAAGGAAGCGCGCGTAGAGAAGCATCAGCACGAGCGCGCCGAGCCAGCCGACCAAACGCACAAGAAATTCCACGGAAAGAACGCCGTTCCCGGCCGTATAAAAATTCTTTGGGTTGCTCAGGACATTCGGAAGCTCATACAGAAGCAAAAAGACGATGAGCAGCGCCGAAAGGACGGCCCCTGAAAGCGCCAGCGGGCCTTCCTGCCGGCCCTTTGCAAGCGAAAGAATCAGGACCGCGATGAGCAGAACGGAAATGCAGATGGTGAAATAAAAGAAATACTGATTCCAGCGGTTGGTATCGATTAAATTGGTTGTGCTCTTGACCGCAGCGAAAACCGCGCTCAGAACGTTGCCTGCGACGACGCCGCCCTTCACGACGGCATAGGGCTGCTTTGCCCACAGACGCTTCGCGAGCGTCAGAAGCAGGGTAATCAGCGTCACGGTGATCGTCAGATCCTCCGTAACAGAAACAAAATACTGGAGCAAGGTACGCCTCCCCACGTCAGTGATTCCTTCTCAAAACGGCCCCGTCGCCGTCCCATGTTTTCCTTGACCGCACCAAACTGGTACCGCCAGCCCCCGCGGGATGACGGTACCAGTTTGGCTGTTTTTTCCTGTTCGTGCCTTGAAAGGATTACCAGGTCTGGGGCACGTATTCCCAGTTCTCCCAGGTGGAGGTCACAGGCTCGGTCCAGAAGCGGCCGGTCACGCCGGTCTGCTCGTCGACATGGAGCAGGTAGCCGTTTTCAGCGGGGCTGTGGAAGGTCAGGGTGACGGAAAGCAGGCCGGCGTCAGGCAGATAGATGTTCGCGCCGTAGTGGGGGCCGTCGGTTGCAGCCATGGGCATGAACTTGCCTTCGGCAACGACGTCGCCGTTTTCGTTCTTGATGACGTAATCGATCTGCATATAGGGAATCCAGGAGCCGACTTCGTAGCCCAGGTCATTCTCCAGCGCGGAGAGGTCCGCTTCGATGTGCAGGTTGGCCTGATCACGGGGCAGGCTGTCGCCGACGGGCTCCATATCCACGGGCTGGAAATAAACCATGGACACGTTGAAGAATTCAACCTGACGCTCGTTGTCCATTTCGGGTCCGATGTCATATTCCGGGAAGCCGGCTTCATCTTCCGCCAGCGCAGCAGCGCAGGAAAGCGCCATCATGGCAGCCATCACAAGAGCAAGAAACTTTTTCATGAATCGTTCCTCCTTACAGTTTCCAGTTTCAATGGTTTATGACAGGGCAGCCATCGCGGGGCTGGCCGCCCGGATCATCATGCTTTGACCGTCAGCTCCTTGCGCAGCGCGTCCATTTTGCCGCGGTAATGCGCGATCATGAACGTAATGAGCAGGATTACGCTGAGAATCAGCTGCGGCACAAGGGTTTCAAGGTAAGGATAAATGCCAAGCACCTGCAAAACGTCGTTTTCCGGAATGCCGGGTACGCGCAACGTGACGTCGAACACGCTGCCTTCCGCCAGCTCCTTGATGCCGCTGCCCAGGAAGCTGACGCACATGATCGCCATCAGGATGCTCGTCGCGGTGAAGAAAACCTTGATGGGCAGTTTGATGGAGAGCTTGGTGATGGCAAGATAGACAAACACCAGCACCACGCAGCCTGCGCCGAAGCCCGCCCAGACCATGCCGGGATGGCCTTCGGAGAGCATGGGCTGATAGAAGAGCACCACCTCCGCGCCCTCGCGGAACACGGAAAGGAAGGCGGTGAAGGCCAGGGCAAAGCCGCTGCCGCGCTCCACGCTGGACTGCACCTTGTTGTCGATGTAGCGGCTCCAGGACGCCGCCTCGGCCTTGGAGATCATCCAGTTGCTCACATAGAAGAGCACGCACACGGCAATCAGGGCTGTGATGCCCTCGATCACCTCCTGGCTCTGGCCCGCGCCAGCCCACTGCGCTTTCGCCCAGGCCAGCACGGCCGCAGCCGCAAACGACGCCGCAATGCCCAGCACCGCGCCGATATACACGTTGCGCAGGTTTTTCGCGTTTCCGCTTTTGACAAGGTAGGCGATGATCGCCGCGATGACGAGGATGGCCTCGAGCCCTTCCCTGACGATAATGCCGAAGGAGGCAAGGAAGGTCAGAAGCCCGGGGTCGCTCTGGTTCTCCGCGGCCTCCGCCTCTGCAGCCGCCTGCGTTTCGGCTAGCGCCGCCGCTTTTTCCGCGTCCGCCTTCTCGTCAAGCTCGCTGCAGGCCTTTTTCAGGGCGCTCTGCAAACCGTCGATGCCGTTTCTGTAGCGTTTGATGGAAAGGCCTTCGCGGCCAAGGGCGAGAATGGAACGAAGAAAAGCAAATTTTTCGTCGATCGCTTCACGCCTCTCCTGGGAAAGATCGGTATACACGGTGTGATCCAGGCCGCTCTCCTCATACACGGTATAAAACGCCGTGTTCAGATTGTCCGCGGCCGCCACAAGATCCAGCCCCTTATAGGAAAGGTAGGAGGTGTGCAGCAGCTCGTCCAGGCTTTCATAGGCCTCCGCCCAGCTGCGGTACTGCACCTTGGCGTTCGGATCGCCGCCGTACTGGGGCCAGGGGTCGCTGGGCACCTGCGCGCCGTCATAATAATACTTGGTCTCCGTAAGCGCCTCGCCGTCCTTGAGGGCCAGTTTGTTGGCGTCCTCACGGGCCATGGTTTTCAGCTTCAGCAGGGCCGTGCGCACCTCCGTGCGCACCTCGTCGGTGTCATTTGGCTTTCTCACTTCCGCTTTGCAGGTGGAAAACTGCAGTTCCATCGCGTTTTTCCGCGGTCCGGAAATATAGCTCATGGTCTGGCGCTCGAAGCCCGTGACCTCGTAAACCTTAAAATACGCATCGTTCACGCAGCTGAAGGCCGCCGCCGTGTTTCCTTCAAGATAGTACTGAAATGCGGTATCGCAGTACCGGTCAATCTCATCCGCGGCGCTTCCCCAGCGCAGTGTGCTTTCCTCCGCAATGGGAGAAAACGGGAGCATCGACAGAAGCATCATCACAATCAGCACAGCGCTGAAGTTCCGAACGGCAAATCC
>CAMOIA010000038.1 GCA_946615785.1 uncultured Clostridia bacterium | reverse complement strand
CTGAGAAAGGAGGCCTTGAGTATGGAACGGACAATGCATCAAAAAGCCATCCGAAAGGACAATCCGACGGCCAGAAAGGTTCTGCACGTTGTCATCTACATCCTGCTTGTGGGTCTCGCCGTGTTTACGCTGATTCCCTTTGTGTGGATGATTTCTTCGTCCCTGAAACTGGACCGCGAAGTGTTTTCCTATCCCATGCACTGGATCCCGGAAACCTTCCGCTGGGAAAACTATGTGCTGATCTGGCAGAAGGTGCCGCTTGTGACTTATTTCAAAAACACGGCTTTTATTGCCGTTGTGGTCACCTTCCTTCAGACCCTGACCTCCTCCTTTGCCGCGTACGCGTTTGCCAAACTGGAGTTCCGGGGACGGGATACGCTGTTTCTTTGCTATATCGCGACCATCGCCGTGCCGTGGCAGGCCTACATGCTGCCCCAGTTTATCATGATGCGTTCCATGGGCCTTTATGATACCCTGTGGGCCATGGTTGTGCTGCAGGCGTTTTCCGCGTTCGGCGTGTTTCTGATGCGTCAGTTCTACCGCGGTATCCCGACAGATCTGTGCGAGGCCGCAAGGCTCGACGGCCTGAGCGAATACGGAATCTGGGCGAGAATCATGCTGCCGCTTTCGACGGCGGCCATCGCGACCCTGGTCATTTTCACCTTTGTCGGCACCTGGAACGATTATATGGGCCCCATGATTTACCTGACCCGCGATTACAACAAGACCATTCAGGTGGGTCTGAGACGCTTCATCCAGGAAAACTCCAGCGATTATCATTTGATCATGGCTGCCTCGCTGTGTTCGCTCCTTCCGGTATCCGTCGTGTTCCTGTTCCTGCAGAAATACTTCATCGAAGGCATCGCGACAAGCGGTCTCAAGGGATAAACACGCATTTTCAAAGCGTTTACGGGAGGAAGATGTGTTTCAGGATTATTGTCTTGCGCATCCATTTGAGCAATTGCTGCATGGCGCTTTCCCGCGTGACCTGGTTCCGCCATCCGATGACAGAGCCGCGTGGGAGCGTCTTCCGAAGCCGTTCGTGCAGGAAATCCTGAAGGCGGCGGATACATACGCTGCGATTGAGTATCCCATGCGGCTTGCCACAGGATTTCTTGCATTTGTGCGTACGGGAAGCCGGGCCTGCGATGAGAATCCGTATTTTATCAGGCGGCGGAAGCTCTGCGTTTCCTGCCTGCTGTGCTGCCTGGATCCCAAAGCGTCCCTTGACGACGTAGTGGATGGGATCGTTTGCATCTGTGAGGAGACCAGCTGGGTGATTTCCGCGCACAACATCAACGCCGTACCCGGCGCGCCTGCGCCAAAGGATATGCCCCTGCCCGATCCGCAAAACCCCTATGTCGACCTTTTTGCTGCCCAGACGGCGATGATTCTTGCCTTTGTTTGCAGGCTTTTGCAAAAACGGCTGGACGAAATATCCCCGCTGATCAGGCGGCGAGCTGAAAAGGAGATTCAAAAGCGCGTCCTGATTCCGTTTATGGAAACGGACGCCTTCTGGTGGATGGGCGTTCTGCGGCATGATTTGAATAACTGGACGCCGTGGATCCTTTCCAATATCCTGATGAGCGCCTGTCAGATTCCGACGGAACCCTATACAGTGGCGGATGTCTTCACAAGGGCGATGCCGATGCTCGACCGGTGGCTCGACGTCGTACCTGAGGACGGCGGCTGCGACGAAGGGGCAGGATACTGGAATATGGCGGGAGGCGCGCTCCTTGACTGCCTGGAATTGTTTTCAGAGGCGACAAACGGTGCCATGACCTTCTGGCAGGATGAAAAAATACGCCGGATTCTTTCCTTTCCGATGCGCTCTGAGATTGGTGACGGCTGGTTTGTCAATTTTGCGGACTGTGACGCCCGTCCGTTTCTGTCTTCCGAACGTCTGCTGTACGCCGGAGAGATGCTGGGGGAAGCGTGTCTGATAGCCATGAGCGCGCGCGTCAAAAACAGCCTGATGGATCAGCTGAACGACGTGCCGCATTTTTCAAGGCTTTTGAAAATGCTCTTCCATCCGGTGCCTTCCGTGCAAACAGGCGTTTTGAAAGATGACGTATGGCTTCCGGATCTGGAGCTTCGCGTCGTCAGGCGGGGGGGCATGACGCTGTGCTGCAAGGGCGGACATAACGGCGAAAGCCACAATCATAACGATGTGGGCTCCTTTATGCTGTATGCAGACGGCAGGCCGCAGATCATCGATGCGGGAAATATGACCTATACAGCCAAAACCTTTTCCGACGAGCGCTATACGCTTTGGAACGTGCGGGCGGCTTATCACAACCTGCCGATGATTGGAAATTATGAGGAGCAGCCGGGACGGGAATATAAGGCTTCAAATGTGCGCTGCCTTCCGGACGGGCTCACGCTGGATATCGCGAAAGCCTACAGCGCAGCGGCAGGCGTAAGAAAACTGACAAGAGAATTCCGTTTAACGGGAGATGCCCTTTTCGTGCGGGATGCAGTTGAGCTTTCGCACCCCAATTTTGCAGCCTGGGTTTTCATGCTGCGGAATCAGCCTGTGGTTGCAGGCGGAAAGGTTATGACGGATTCCATCGTTTGGACTGTGCCTGCCGGATGGAAGATCGACGTGGAAACGATTCCTGTTACCGACGCCCGGATGTCGAGAAATTTTCCGGGCAGCCTCTACCGCGTCCTGATTACAGCGCCTGCGCAAAGCAGTTTTACCGTACAATGGATTTTCGGAAGGAGAGAGCAATATGCTTGACATACAGAAAAACCCCCTTCGCACCCGGGAGGATGTGGTCCGCGCGGCGGTGGACCTGATCAGGCCGACGCTTTCCTGCCTTACCCCAGGCAAGGCCAGGATGATCGTCGGGGAGGGTTCGGCCCACTACAGCGAAGACGTTGCCGGGATGGAGGGCTTTTCCCGTGTGCTTTGGGCGCTCGTGCCCATGATGATCGGCAAATGCCCGGAGGCTGAAGAAATCTTTGCTGTATGGCGCGAAGGGCTGATCAATGGAACAGACCCAGAGCATGAAGAGTACTGGGGAAGGATCGGGGATTACGACCAGCGCATGGTGGAAATGGCCGTGATCGGAACGGGGCTTTGCTTCCTGCCGGATCGGTTTTATTTTGAATTGACGCCTGTTCAACGGGACAATTTGTATCGGTGGCTGAATCAGATCAACGAATTCGATATGCCGAAGAACAACTGGCGGTATTTCAGAATCCTGGTCAACATCGGCTTTTTAAAGGTTAATCTGCCGGTGGACGAAGAGCGGCTGAAGGAAGACCTTGACATGATGGAAAGCCATTATGTGGGGGACGGCTGGTATTTTGATTACCCGACCAAGCGGGATTATTACACGCTATGGGGGTTTCATTTTTACAGCCTGATTTATGCCGCGGCCATGAAGGAACAGGATCGTGAGCGCTGCGAACGGTTTATGGAACGCGCGAGGCTGATCGCACCCCGGTTTGCATGCTGGTTTGACAAAAACGGACGTGCGCTTCCATATGGCCGCAGCCTGACCTATCGGTTTGCGCAGAGCTGTTTTTTCAGCGCCATGGCTTTTGCGGGCGTTTCTTCTGAAGAACTTGATCTGGGGCAGATGAAGGGACTTGTGCTTGCGAATCTGCGGTACTGGCTGCACATGCCCATTTATGACCGCGGCGGCGCGCTGACAGTCGGATACGGATATCCGAACCTATGCGCGGCAGAAGGCTACAATGCGCCGGGATCGCCTTATTGGGCCATGAAGACGTTCTTTATCCTGGCGCTTCCCCCGGAGCATCCCTTCTGGCAGGCTGCGGAAAAGCCCTGGACGCCGCCTGCGGTTTTTCTGGACAGTCAGGTGCGCCTGCTTCTGACACGCGATGCAAATCATGAACAGGTCATTGCGTATACAGCCGGAAACCACGCCTGGGAGCACATGCACGAGGACGAGAAATA
The DNA here is from genome assembly GCA_946615785.1 of uncultured Clostridia bacterium. Lineage (GTDB taxonomy): Bacteria > Bacillota > Clostridia > Christensenellales > Aristaeellaceae > RUG756. Next base: position 5,739 of record CAMOIA010000038.1, on the reverse strand, counting down.
CGAGAAATTCGCCTATTCCACCCATTTTGCCTTTTCCGTTTCCAAGGAAGTCTCAACGCTTGCCAAGGGCGCGTTTGATTCCATGCTGGCGGTCAAGCGTGCCGGCAGGGACCTGTGGCACGTGCGCAGCGGATGCGATACGTTTTCCCTTCAGCAGGACCGCGTTGCCTTTACCTGGTCGCCGATGGAAGATGTTCAGATTGAATCGGTGATTGTGCCGATTGGCATGTGGCATGTTCGCTGTCACCGTATCCGCACATCTTTGCCGGTCGAGGCCGCCGAAGGCGCGTTTGCCGTGAAAAAGGACGGCGCGGGGAGGCGTCCCTGTGACCGAATCGTAACCTGTCTTTCGCAGGATGCTGACAGGGCGGCGGCCCATGGCGTATATGGCACCAGCGCAATTTTTGCCGTCTGCGGCTATGACCAGGGTGAGGTAATCAACACCGAACCCAATACCAATTTGCTCAATCCGCGCACCGTGCTGCCCATGCTGAAAGCCCGTCTTTCGCCGGGAGAGCATATCCTGTGCTGTGCGGTCTATGCGGATACCCAGGATTCTTACCCCAAAGAACTGCCCAGGGAGGTGGAAGAGCTTGCAAAATCGTTATCAGGAAGCCGCTGAACGCGCGGCCGAAAAATTCCGCCGTTTCGTGCCCTTTGCTTCAAAGGCCGGAATGATTCCGTATAAAAGCGAAAAAGGTCAATGGATTCCCTCCCCATACGACGGAAACAGCTGGTGGACGGGAGGCTTCTGGCCCGGTCTGATGTGGCAGTTCTACGCAGCCAAAGGAGACGCTTTCTACCGTGATGAAGCGCTGCGGGCGGAAAAACTGCTTACGGATGAATTCCGCACGTTTCGGGATCTGAATCATGACGTCGGGTTTATGTATCTATTGTCCTGCGGAGCGCATGCCAAAATGACAGGTGACGAGCAGGCGCGGATGGACACCCTGCATGCGGCAAGCCTTCTGATGGGCCGTTTCAATCCCGCGGGATTCATCCGGGCCTGGAACAATCCGGACCGGGTCGGCTTTGCCATCATTGACTGTATGATGAACCTGAGCCTGCTTTTCCGCGCTTCAAGGGAAACGGGCGATCCTCGTTTTTCAAACGCGGCCATCGTCCATGCGGACACCACTTTGCGGGAATTCCTGCGAAGCGACGGATCCGTGAGCCATATTATCGAATTTGATCCGCAAACCGGAAACCGTGTCCGTGAACATGCCGGTCAGGGCTATGCCCTTGGCAGCCAGTGGAGCCGCGGTCAGGCCTGGGGGCTGTATGGCTTTACGCTGGCCTACCGGAACACCGGTATGGAACGGTATCGTCATGCCGCCGAGCGCATTGCAGCCAATTTCGCGGCCCACATCCGCCCTGATGGGCTGACCGACTGCGATTTTTGCCAGCCGGAAACCGAGGAACGCATAGACAACATTGCGGGCGCTATCGCGGCCTGCGGGCTGATGGAACTTGAAAAGGACACCGGGAACAAAACATACGGCGAAACGGCGCTGCGCCTTGTGGACGGATTGCTTTCGCATTGCTGTGACTGGTCAGACCGTCAGTGCGGTCTGCTCACGCACTGCACGGCAAGCTATCACGACGACGGCGCGGGACGGCATACCAATATCACCTATGGCGATTATTTCCTGGTGGAAGCGCTCGCCAAAATCAATGGAACGGATCCCATGCTCTGGCTGTAAGGAGGCTGTATGATCACCATTCGTTTAAAAACGGCAGAAGGCGTCCTGGCTGAAACCGCCCGTCAGGAAGAAGCCTGGCTGTGCGCAGACCGCGTATATGAACCGGGTGACATGATCGAGATCAAAGGTCCGAAGCATCTCTGGCTGAAGATGGATCAGGGCATTGAAGCAGGGGAGGTCTATCTTCCGGACGGCTGCATGACCTGGCAGGTTCCGTGCGGCGAGCACCGGCTGGCTTACGCGCCAGGCGTATTTGAAGCGCCGAGGCATGTGATCATGGCTCGCTCGCTTTCTGACGCTGAAATATCTTCCTGCCGTAATCTTGCGCTGAATCCTGCAGATTTAAGGGGCAAGACGGATTTTTATCCGCATTGTACCGCCAATGTGGAAACCCGAAATGAAGCCTGCTTTTGCGCGAGGAACGTCATCGACGGGATTCGGTGCAACACGTTCCATGGCGAGTGGCCTTATGAGAGCTGGGGCATTGGCGCAAGATCAGACGCCTGGTGCCGCCTGGATTTCGGGCGGGAGGTGCGGCTTGAAAGGATGGCGCTGACGCTGCGGGCGGATTTTCCCCATGACGCTTACTGGGTTTCGGGACATGTAGTTCTTCCAAATGGCTCGGATAAGGCTTTTACGCTCAGAAAGACCGGGGAAAGGCAGTGGATCGAACTGGAGGGTTGCACCGCAAGGTGGCTTCGTCTGGAAAGACTTGAAAAAAGCGACGATCCTTCAGCCTTCCCAGCCCTGAGGGCCTGGGAGGTATGGGGCTGCGACCTGGAAGGCTGATCCTTTTGCGAAATGCGTTTGATGCACAGCGCTGCATTATTGACCTTCGGACGGAGGCACGCCAATGAAACAGTATATTGTTGACGCGTTTACAAAGAAGCCGTTTTCTGGAAATCCGGCTGCAGTCTGCGTGATGGAAGACTGGCCTTCCGAGGCGTCCATGATGAAGCTTGCGATGGAGAACAATCTGTCCGAAACGGCATTTATTGTGAAAGAGAACGACGGCTACCGCCTGCGGTGGTTTACGCCTGGAACGGAAGTGGAATTGTGCGGACATGCGACGCTGGCGTCCGCCTTTGTGATCCTCACTTTCTTTGAACCGGACAGTCAGGCCGTGCAGTTTCACACAAAGAGCGGCCTTTTAACGGTCAGAAGAAGCGGCAGCGGCTTTGAAATGGATTTTCCAACCTATGAATTGAAGGAAATCCCCGTAACTGACGCCATGGAGCAGGCCTTTGGCATCCGCCCGGTTAAAGCGATTCTTGGGCTTGATCTCATATGCGTGTTCGAGCACGAGGAAGATGTGCGCACGATGCAGCCGGATCAGGCAAAGCTCACCTTGCTGGAGGGCCGTCTTCAAAACGCCACGGCAAAGGGGCATGAAACGGATTGCGTTTCCAGGAGCTTTTGCCCGAAGGTGGCTGTTGCGGAAGATCCGGTATGCGGTTCGGCCCACTGCCAAATCGCACCGTACTGGGCAGGTGAGCTTCATAAAAGAGAAATCAGTGCGTATCAGGCTTCCAGACGGGGAGGATATTTGCTGTGCAGAATGGAGGACCGGGGAAGAATTGCCATTCGGGGAGATGCGGTACTCGTTGCCGTTTCCGAGCTGGCTGTTCATCTTGACTGACAAAGAGATTATCGATGCGATACAGAATCAACCGCCGCACGGGCGATCAGATCAATGAAATCGGAATGGGTTCCGCCTATCTTTATAAAGCGGACATGGACGAGGCTGTCAAAGCGCTCCGGACTGCTTTTGAGGGAGGAATCAACTATTTTGATCTTGCCTCAGGCCATGCGAAGGCGTTTACGATCTGGGGAAAGGCGCTTGGTGATGTGCGAAAATCGGTACTGTACCAGATTCATTTCGGGGCGGACTATTCCAGGGGCGAATACGCCTGGTCGTTGGACTTGGATACGGTCAAACGCTCAGTGGACTGGATGCTGCAGGAACTAAAAACGGATTACATTGATTATGGTTTTATTCACTGTCAGGATGAAGCGTCAGATTGGGCAACCTATCGGCGTCATGGGGTGTACGATTATCTGATCAAACTGCACCAGGATGGAACCGTGCGGCATATCGGCCTTTCCTCTCATACGCCTTCTGTGATCATGCAAATCCTGGATGAGGTACCGGTGGATATGCTGATGTTTTCCATCAATCCTGCCTACGACTACGGTCACGGCGAATTTGCAAACGGGGGCGTGGACGAGCGTAACGCTGTGTACAGACGCTGCGAGCGGGACGGCATCGGCATTTCGGTGATGAAGCCTTTTTCCGGCGGTCAGCTTCTCGACGCGGCCATGTCGCCTTTTTTAAAGGCGCTCACGCCTTATCAGTGCATTCGTTATGCGCTCGACAGGCCGGGCGTTTTGACGGTGCTTCCGGGCGCGCAAAGCGTGCAGGAAGTGCAATTTCTTCTGCGGTATTTTGATCAGCCGGAGGAAAAATGCGATTACAGCCAGATCGGCAGCTTTGCGCCTGCCGACGCCGCGGGCAGATGCGTTTACTGCAATCATTGCGAGCCCTGCCCCGCGGGATTGGACGTGGGTCTGATCAACAAGTATTACGATCTGGCTTCCGCCGGCGACGGCATGGCAAAAGAGCATTACGCAAAGCTTGAAAAGAAAGCCGCGGATTGCGTTGGCTGCCGGCATTGCGACAAACGCTGTCCTTTCCACGTAAGGCAGAGCGAACGGATGCAGGAAATCAAGGCTTATTTTTGCTGCTGACGGGGATCGAGATTTTTAGCGGCCCTGAAGATTGCACTTTCTTTTGCAAATCAGAAAAACATGATTTTTTCCCAGGTGTGCTGCCAGAAGCTGGTCTGTTTGCGTATAATGAATTGTGCGGATGCAGGAAAGCAAGCATTTCTGTGACCGCTGGCAGGTTTTCACATTTTACAATCAATTTATGGACGCTGATTGAAAAAAATGTGATAGAATGTCAAGGCATCGTCGGGCAGAACTTGAACTGGGTTTATCCGGGGCTTCGATGAAAACGGCGGCTTGAAAGGGATGAAAACGGCATGAAACAGGCAGCGAAACAGATCTTCTTCTGTGCCCCTGCTCTGATCCTGGTCTGCGCGCTGAGTCGGCTGGTTTTCTTCCGCAGTTATACGGCCCATATCCCGGTATTTCCGCGAATGGAATGGGATGTAGTCCGTGAAAGGTCCGGCGTAACGGTTGAAGCTGGCAACGAGGTGGTGCGCCTTGGGGAGGGAACCTGGAACAACGGTTATTTCAGCGTTCCCATTCACCCAGGCAAAGCGGGGGAGGCTGAAATAAGAATCCTGGATGAAAACGGAGAGAAAATCGGATTCCATTTTCTGCATGTCAGCCCCCTTGGAACGGTTTATGACCTGCAGACCGGGGGCTTCACCGGGGACATTGCGGTTCTGATCGCCGTAACGCTTTGCTGGCTGTTTGTAAGCGCCGTCATGATCTGGCATTATTTCCAGGCGAAGGGATCTGCGTATTATGCGTACTCAACCATTTACTTTGCGGGCTTTTCACTGTTTTCCCTTTCGACGGGATTGCTGATGCTGATTCTGACGGTTTCGCACATCCTGAACCCCGCGGGTTTCAGCATGTATTCCGCCTATGGCATCATTAACGGAGCCAGCAAACAGTTTATGGTGCTTACCATGCCGGCGATGGTGGTTTTCGCCATTGCCCTTGCCGTAAGCAATGTCGAATTGCTGAGGCATCAGAAACCGCAGCTCAAGAACCTTCTGGGACTGCTGGTGGCCTTTTTCCTGCTTGCGGGCGAAGGTGTCGGCGTCTTTCTCTTTTTCCGGGATTTTATGGGTTCGGAATGGGAAGGAAGAATTCAAAACACCCTGGAAAACGTGTTTGCGACGGTCTTTGTCTATTTTGAGTGCATGCTGGTTGGCTCTGTGATCTGCGGAATCCAAGCGTCAAAGCATCAGCCCGAAAGAAACAAAGATTTTATCATCATCCTTGGCTGCTGGTTCCGAAAGGACGGAACGCTTCCGCCGCTGCTGCGCGGAAGGGTGGA
>CAMOIA010000037.1 GCA_946615785.1 uncultured Clostridia bacterium | reverse complement strand
AGCAGGACTGCAAATTTCGGGTCAGGCTCGCCGGCGCTTTTAAGCGCCTTAGTGACTTCAAGTAGGGTGTCCTCCCGGTTCAGCAGCTGGTATGTGGTCCCGTTATTCGGCGCCGTTACGCAGTACGTTCCGTTTTTAAAACCGGCGAAAGACAGGGTTTCAAGCAGTCCGTAAAGATTCGCGTTATTTTTTTGCAGAAACTTTTTCGCTTTTTTCCAGATATCGTTTTCAGAGGGCTTGGGAACGGGTTTCGCAGGCGGCGTTTCGGCCTGCGGCAGGGCGGGGGCGGCTGTTTGCGGCGCCAGTTGAATGGTTCCGGCCTTCAGCGCGTTCAGCGTGCGCTCCATTTCGCCAAGCCGTTCCGCGAGCGCCTTTGCCTCCGTGCCGGCGGGGGTTTCGCAGGCGGAAAGCACGGCGACCTCAAGCACGGACCGCGGGGAGGCTGCCCAGCGGGTATCGCCCTCAGCCTTCATCATCAGGTCGATCAGCCGAAGGAGGCGTCCGACCGAAAAGCCGCCGGCCTCCTCATACAGCGCCTTTGCGCCTTCGTCGCCGGTCTTGAGCAGTTCCGTGTCCGGGCCGCACAAAAGCGCTGCGGCGAGCTTGCGGAGCCTTGCGCCGAGGTCCTTCAGGAACACCTGTACGTCCCAGCCCTCGCGCATCACCCTGTCCGCAAGGCGCATGGCGGCGGCTCCGTCGTGGCGCTGGATGCACAGACACATTTCTTTGAGGGTTTCCCGGTCGGCGGCGCCAAGCGCCCGGCGGACGCTGTCCTCGGTGATCCTTTCACCGGTGCCCATGCACAGGTCCAGCAGGGAAAAGGCGTCGCGCATAGCGCCCTCCGCCGCTTCCGCAATGGTAATGAGCGCGCTGTCGTCGGCCTCCGCCCCCGCCCTGTCCACGGCCTGGCGAAGCCGGCCGGCGATCTGTGCCTCGGTGAGGCGTCCGAAATCAAACCGCTGACAGCGGCTGAGGATCGTAGCGGGAATTTTCTGGGGTTCGGTGGTCGCGAGGATGAAGACCATGTAGCCTGGCGGCTCCTCCAGGGTTTTGAGCAGCGCGTTGAACGCGGCGGAGGAGAGCATGTGCACCTCGTCGATGATGTATACCTTGTAGCGCCCGAACTGCGGCGGATACTCCACCTTTTCCAGCACCTCGCGCATTTCATCCACGCGGCTGTTGGAGGCGGCGTCCATTTCATACACGTCCAGGGACTGTTCCTGCTGGATCATGCGGCAGTTTTCGCATTCGCAGCAGGGGTCTCCGTCGTGCGGATTGAGGCAGTTGACGGCCTTGGCCATGATTTTCGCAGCGCTGGTTTTCCCGGTGCCGCGGCTGCCGCAAAAAAGATAGGCGTGCGCGATGCGTCCATTTTTCACCTGATTGCGCAGCGTCCTGCGGACGGCTTCCTGGCCCACCATTTCGGAGAAGTTTTTCGGGCGCCACAGTCTGTACAGCGCCTGATAGGTTCCTGCCATGGGTGCCTCCTTTATGCTTTCAGGCCGGTGTAAACCTGTCTTGTGAGTACGGCTGTGCCGGCATACAGCACAACGCCGGGCAGGTTGGAAAGAGCGCTGAGAAGGCTGTAGACGAAGCTTTGCTGCAGCTGGACGTTGATCATCAGCAGGCACAGTTCCGCGCCGGCGGCAAGGATGGCGACGATGCTGCAGGCGCTGAAAAGGCCTGTCCCCTCGTTTTTGCCGCCGCACATTCCCTCAAGGCGCCTGATGCAGCGGAAAAAGAGGAACACGGCCGCGGTTTTGAGCACGTTTGCCGAAACGGAAAAAATCAGGTAGGGAAGAAGGGCCCACATGTGCTCGATGTCGTCGGCGGTGAGTCCGGACTCCTGAATCTGTTCCTCGGTCATGGCGCTGATCAGTGAATAATTGCTGTAGTAAAACAGGATGAGGAAAAAGACGGTCGCGGAGAGGACGATGAAAAAACAGAATGCCGCGGTGCCGGCTTTGTGGTATTTTTCCCGGCTGATGCCGCCCCGCAGGACGTTGAGCTTTGCGAACAGGTACAGGGCGCCGAGCGCGTACATGAGGTTAAAAATGAGCGGAACGAAGCCGAGGCCCTGAAGGCCTCCGGCGATGTCCTGCGCGCCGCCGAGAAAGTTGAGACCGGCGCTGAGCGCAAGACAGACGCACAAAGCGGTGAGCCAGGGAGATTTGGCGAAATTGGACGCCGCGGCGCGGGGCGTCTGGCGAAGAATGGGCTTGGGTTCGGTCATGACGGCTCCTTTCGGTCGCTGTATTCCTTATCGAATTTTATTTGCCGCGAAGCAGCTTTTCCGCTTCAGCGAAGGCCGCGTTTTGTTCGTCGAGCGGCATCAGGCGGAAATGACAGACCATGCGGTCTTTCAGAAGGACCCGATCCTTTTCGAGCGGCTCCGGGCCGCAGGAATTGGTGCCGAGCGGCCCCATCTTCGCGTCAAAGCACACCTCGGTCTGCCCGCCGAAAACCAGGTCGTTCGTGTGCTTCGCTTCGGTCAGGTTTTCCTGGGTGCAGGGTCGCGCGGTCATGGAAAAGCGTTCTTCGAAGAGCGAGGCGATCATCAGTCCGCGTCCGGCGCTGTCAAGCACCGCGCCCGCGAGCACGTCCTCGTGGCTGCCGTTTTCCTGCGGATAGACGTAGGTCGCGAAGGTGTCCATTGTCTTCATGCGGTAAACGCCGAGCAGCGCGCCGGTTTTTTTGTCCGGGTAATTTTCCTGCGGGCCCCGCCCGTGCCAGCAAAGGGTATCGAAGGCAGCGGGCATGGAAAAGCGGAATCCGATGCGCGGGAGGTAGGGCAGGTCTTTTTTGATAGGCGAGAAAACGGCGGTCAGCATGGCGGTGCCGTCCGTATCCAGGTCCCAGATCTGCCTGACGGAAAGGATGGGCGGGAAGCCTGCGGCGGCCATGGTGTTCTCAATGAGCACGCTCGCCCTGCCGTCGTCCGTAAGGGTATAATCGAACATCGTGTTCCGCTCAAACAGCGCGTCCAGGTCCAGATGGCGCCACTGCTTCTCGGCCCTGGGGTGGTCGTTGTCGGTCGGCGCGCGCCAGAGGTTCACGCGCACGCCGCTCTGCAGGCGTTCGACGCCGCCCTTGGCAAGGGACAAAAGCCCGCGGCGGTCGAAAACGATGCGCGTGTCGGAAAGGGCCATCACGATCGTGCCGTCTGTTTTTTCGGCCTGCCATTTGCCAAGCACGGGCAGCGGAGACAGGGCGGCGGAAAGAATGCGCTTTTCGGGCAGGATCACCTGGTCGCGGCAGACGGTTTCCCCGGCCTCCATGTATGCGCAGGCGGTTTTGCGCTCAAAGCGCAGGTCGAGCGTGGCCGCGCCTTCATATGCCGGCACGGCAAAGGTAAGGGTCTTTGCGGAAAGCGGCCTGAGCTTTACGGTCATTTCGCCGCTTGCGAGCGCTTTTTTGCCCTCGCGGAAGGTGTAGTGCAGGGTATAGGCGGAAAGATCGGTGAAGGCGTGCAGGTTATGAAGGCGCACGCGCAGCGCGCCCGCGTCAGCGGAAACGAGCTCCGCCCGGACGGGCCGCAGGACGTGCGCGAGCTCCAGAAGGCCCGAATGCGGCGTCCGGTCCGGCAGCGTCAGCGCGTCCACGCAGAAATTGCCGTCGTTGACGCGGTCGCCGAAATCACCGCCGTAGCCGTAATAGGCCCTGCCGTTTTCGTCGGTCTTCAAAAACGCGTGATCCGCCCATTCCCAGACGCACCCGCCCATCATGCAGGGGTGCCTGTAGATCACCTGCCAGTAGTCCTCCAGGTTGCCGGGCCCCTGCCCCATGGCGTGGCAGTATTCGCACTGGAAGAAAGGCATGCGCGGTTTGGAAGCGGCATAGGCCTCCATTTCCGGGATGGAGGCGTACATGCGGCTGAACACGTCCACGGTGTCCATATCGTCGTCCCGTTCGTAGTGAATGGGCCGGCTCCTGTCCAGCGCGCGCATCGCGGCGGCCTCCGCGCGGGAATTGCAGCCGTACCCGGCTTCGTTCCCGAGCGACCACATCACGATGCAGGGGTGGTTGCGGTCGCGCATCACAAGGCGCTGCGCGCGGTCGACAAACTGCCGCTCCCACCGGCTGTCGTCCGCGATATAATTATAGCTTTCAAAGCGCGTGACGCCGTGGCATTCCAGGTCGCACTCGTCCACCACATACAGCCCCAGCTCGTCGCACAGGTCCAGAAGGCGCGGGTCGTTCGGGTAATGGCTGGTGCGCACGGTGTCAATGTTGTGGCGTTTCATCAGCATAAGGTCGCGCCGCATGTGCTCCACGGGCGTGAAATACCCGAGCTCCGGGTGCGTATCGTGCCGGTTGACGCCCTTGAGCTTCACGGGCACGCCGTTCACGGTGAACACGTTTCCCTCGATTTTCACGGTCCGAAAGCCCGTGCGGACGCATTCGGCCTGCCCGTCGATTTCAAAGAGCAGGGCGTAGCGCTTCGGGTCCTCCGCGCTCCAGGGGCGCACGGCGGGGATGCGCTCGGAAAGCGTCGCCGTGCCTTTGTGCACATGGAGCGGTTTTTCAAGCAGCACGCGCCCGTCTTCCTCGTCCAGCAGGCGGACGCGGATCTCCTTTTCGTCCCGCACGTCCGCTTCCGCCGAAAGAACGCCCTCACAGGCTTCGTGGTCCCAGTCCGCCTGCACGCGCACGTCCAGAATGCGCGCTTTGTCGAAGGAAAGCAGCAGCACGTCCCTGAAGACGCCGTTCAGGCGGAACATATCCTGATCTTCAAGGTAGGTGCCGTCGCTGTAGCGGAACACGACGAGCGTCACGGTGTTTTCGCCCGCGCGAAGCGCACGGCTCACGTCAAATTCTGCGGGGATGTGCGGCCCTTTGGTGAAGCCGCAGTATTCGCCGTTCACAAACAGATAATAGCAGCTCGACGCGCCTTCCACGCGCAGAATGTTTTCGCGTCCGGCAAAGGAATCCGGCAGGGAGAACACCCTGCGGTACACGCCCACGTCCGTGTCGTCCGGCACATAGGGCGGTTCATAGGGAATGGGAAAGCGCACGTTGGTGTATTGCAGGATGCCGTACCCCTGCGTCTGCCAGGTTCCGGGCACCTGGATGGTTTCCGTAAAGGTCTGATCCCATGGGCTTTCCCCGAGTTTGTCTGCGCGCGTCATGCAAAAATCCCAGGCGCCGTTTAAAAGAAGCGCAAAGCGGGAGGACGCGCGCACGCCGGAAAGCGCCTGCGCGGGCGTTTCATAGGGAATGATGGTTGTGCGCATGGGAAGCCGCCTGTAGGCGGTATAAAACAGATCCTGGTATTCCGTCAGTTTCATAAGTGCCCCTGCCGGTGCGGCCCCGGCCTATGGATCGGAAAACGCCGCCGCTTCATTCCGCGTTTCCGCATCTGCCGTTATTTTACCATACCGCAGGGACGGGAACAAGCAAAAAAACGCCCGCGCACTGCGCGGGCGGGACGAATGGCTAAGGGTCAGACGAGCAGGTTCTTCTGGCTGTCCGGGTCGAAGAAGTGCATGACCTTGCTTTCGAAGGTCAGGTTCAGCGGCTTTCCGAAGTTCATATTGGTGCGGTCGTCGCCTTCGAGGTTGATGGTGGGCACGCGCACAATAAGCCGGGTTTCGTCCGCGGTCTTTACGTGCAGGTGCAGTTCCGAACCCATCATTTCGTTTACCTCGAGCGTGCAGGGAATCGCGTGTTCGCCGGGGGCGGAAAGCACGATGTGCTCGGGCCTGACGCCGAGCAGAATGTCCTTTGTGCCGACGCCCTTCTTTTCAAGGGCCTGTGCGCGCTCGCCGTCCACGGGGATGCGGGTGCCGAAGGGCGTCACATAATACCGGCCGTTTTCCTTCACGAGGCGGGTTTTGAGGATGTTCATCTTCGGCGCGCCGATGAATTCGGCAACGAAGATGTTCGTGGGCATCTCAAAGACCTCCATGGGGGTGCCGACCTGCTCGATGAAGCCGTCCCGCATGATGACGATGCGGTCGCCGAGCGTCATGGCTTCGGTCTGGTCGTGGGTGACGTAGATGAACGTGGTGTCAAGCTTCTGCCGGAGCAGGATGATCTCGGCGCGCATCTGGTTGCGCAGCTTGGCGTCCAGGTTTGAGAGCGGTTCGTCCATCAGAAACACCTGGGGCTCGCGAACGATGGCGCGGCCGATGGCCACGCGCTGGCGCTGGCCGCCGGAGAGCTGCTTGGGCTTGCGCCCGAGGTATTCCGTGATGCCCAGGATCTCGGCGGCCTCGCATACCCTGCGGTGCACTTCGGCGTTTGGCATTTTGCGAAGCCGGAGGGAAAAGGCCATGTTCTCGTACACGGAGATGTGCGGGTACAGGGCGTAGTTCTGGAACACCATGGCGATGTCGCGGTCCTTGGGCTCCACGTCGTTCACGAGCCGATCGCCGATGTAAAGCTCGCCGCCGGAAATATCCTCAAGGCCCGCCACCATGCGCAGCGTTGTGGATTTGCCGCAGCCGGAGGGGCCGACGAACACCACGAATTCTTTGTCCCTGATCTCAAGGCAGAAGTCGTGCACGGCTTCCACCTTGTTTTCATATACTTTTTTAATATGTCTGAGCGATACGCTTGCCATATTCTTACCTCCTCCTCAAATCAGCCTTTGACGGCGCCGCCGGTAACACCTTCAACGTAGTACTTCTGCAGGCACAGGAACAGGATGGTGATGGGCAGGGCCACCAGCACGCCGCCCGCGCAGAACCGGGTGAAATAACCCTGATAGTCGTTCACATTCACCCAGCGGTAGAGACCCACGGCCACGTTGTAGCTGTTGGATTTGCCAAAGGCCACGTAGGACGCGAAAACGAAGTCGCCCCAGGGGGCCATGAACGCCATCAGGATGGTGTAAATGACGATGGGCTTGGCAAGGGGCATGATGATCTTGTAGAACACCTGCAGCCTTGTGGCGCCGTCGATGCGGGCCGATTCGTCCAGGGATTTCGGAATGGTGTCGAAAAAGCCCTTGGAGATGTAGTAGCCCATGCCGGAGGAAGCGCAGTAGATGAGGATCAGGCCGGGCACGGCGCCCTCCTGCGTGAGCCCCAGCTGCTTTAGCAGGAAGTAAAGCGTGATCATGGTGAGGAAGCCCGGGAACATGCCAAGGATCAGCACCACGTTCATGATGAGCTTTCTGCCCTTGAAGCGGATGCGCGAGAGCGCATAGCTGACGGAAAGCACGATGACGGTCTGGATGACCGCGACAAAGAGCGCGATGGTGAGCGTGTTGCCGTACCAGATGAGGTACTGCGAGGCGTTCATGGGCTTGATGATGCACATGACGATCGCGATGACGCCGGCATAGAGCGCCCCGAGGCCGCCGATCTTCTTGGCCTTGTCAAGCGGCGTTTCCACGGGATAGCCGGGAATGGACTGAAGGAGCCTGGAATCCTGTTTCAGGTAGAAGCGGCCCGCGACGTATCCCGCCGCCATGTACAGAACGAGCGCCGGGAGCGCGGAAAGGATCAGGCTGTCGGGCTTGCCGTGCAGGATGACGCAGGCGGCGGCGGAGAGAACGAACACAACAAGCAGCGACAATGCGAGGAAAAGGTACTGCGTTTTCCCTTCGGAGGCGTCGCGTTTGTTTACTTCCCGTTTGATCAGGGCGAGGATGCCCATCTGCAGGGCGCCCAGAACGATGGAGGCAAGCAGGGTGCTCCCCCACCAGGAGAAGAAATCGCTGCCCTCAAAAAGGAAGGCGTAATTGTCCAGCGACCAGCCGTTTTTGGGAAGCAGATAATCCACCATGCCGCCGGTTTCGGTAAGATAGGAGCGGAAGGACTGGAAAATGAGGAACACGAAGGGCGCAAGCCAGATGACGCTCATGATGACGAGCAGCGCGTAAATGCCCCCGTTCACCCGTTTTTCATGTCCCGCCTTGGACCGGGTCCTGGTCTGACCGCCCATCCCGGCCTCAGGTATGGAAGCTTTCGTACGCATTACTGGAAATCCTCCTCATTTTTGACCGATGGGATCATATTGTAGACGATCAGGTTGATGACGGCCGTGACCACGAAGACGAGGATGCCGATAACGGCGGCCAATTTGTAGTTGGTGTCGTTGACGGTCATCTTGTACAGCCAGGTGATCAGAAGGTCGGTGTAGCCGGCGTTGCCGGACAGGTTCATGGAGAGCGGCTTGCCGCCGGACAGGAGGTAGATGACGTTGAAATTGTTGATGTTCCCGGTGAACGAGGTCAGAAGATAGGGGCCCGTGACAAAGAGCATGTACGGAAGGGTGATGCGCTTATACATCTGGAAGGCGTTCGCGCCGTCGATGCGCGCGCTTTCATACAGGTCCGCCGGGATGTTCATCAGAATGCCGGTCGCGATCAGCATGAGATAGGGGATGCCGATCCAGACGTTGATCACGATGATGGTGACCCTGGCCCAGATCGGATCGGTCCAGAAGGGAAGCGGCTCGGTGATCCAGCCCCAGCGCATCAGATACCCGTTGATCAGCCCGTCCGCCGCGAACATCTTGGAGACGTAGAGCAGGGAAACGAACTGCGGGATGGCGATCGTCATGACCAGGATCGTGCGCCAGACCTTTTTGAGCTTGATGCCCTTTTTGTTGATCATGATGGCCACGAGCATGCCAAGGAAATAGTTCAGGAAGGTGGCGAAGAACGCCCAGATGAGCGTCCAGAGCAGCACCTGCCCGAAGGTTCCGCCGTAGCTTGCGTTGTCGCTGGACAGAAGCTGGCGGAAGTTGTCCCACCCGACCCAGGTAAACAGCTTGCTTGGCGGCTGGTGGGTCGCGTCGAAATTGGTGAACGCGACCAGGATCATAAACAGGATCGGCAGGATCGTAAAGGCCGTCACGCCCAGGGTCGGCAGGGCGAGCAGGGTCTTGTGGAACTGTTCGTCCGCAAGGCTCTTCAGGTCGTCCTTTGCGGTCTTGAGCTTTTTGCCGCTCTTTAAAATTTCCTCGCTGATCCGGTTCTGCTTGATGTTGAGGTACCAGGTATAGAGAAAGGCAAGGATGAAAAAGAGCGTCAGGATGCCGTAGAGCAGGATCAGGAAGCTGTTGTCGCCGTAAACGGTTCTGCGGCCCTCTTTGTAGGTTTCAACGACGCCGAGGGTATTGAGCTTTGAAAGGTAGGCGACGCCGAAATTGACCATGTAGAGGTTGAAAACCGTCTGAAACAGGAAAAACAGGATGCCGCGGCCCCATTGCCCGCGCGCGCAGGAGCCAAAGCCCATCACAAGGTAGGAAAGCCTGGTTTTCCAGTCGCCGTTTATAAAGGTGGTCACAAGGCCTTTCAGGGACGTAAACAGGTTCATGAAGAAGTTCAGAACCTTCAGGCCCAGCTTCTTCAAACCGTTCCCGCATTTGCCGGGAAGCGATGTGAAAAAATTGCCGGTGCGCACCAGCAGTTTTTTCCATTTGGAATATGAGAGATACTCCAGATCTGTCATACCCTCACCCTTTCTTTCCGCTGTGCGGAGATCAGATTTCAAAGAAAAGGGCTGGGGGTTATCCCCTCAGCCCATCACCTCGCCCTTGCGGGCGCGGCATGATCAGTTGCAGTAAGAAATGGCGGTCTCCTGGAAGGTGGTGAGCTTTTCAAGGAGCGCGGCGTCGTCAGCATTGTCGAAGTTGCCGGCAAGCACGTCGTCGCCAAGCGCGGTGGCAAGGCTCCAGTAGTCGCCGGGGTACTGGCCCTGGGGCACGGTGAAGGCGAGCTGAGCGGCGAGGGCGGAGAGGGCCACGTCGGCCTTCACA
>CAMOIA010000036.1 GCA_946615785.1 uncultured Clostridia bacterium | reverse complement strand
TGCTTTTCACGGCACCGATTTGACACATTTTGCCGCGTTTTGGCAAGGATGAAGATGTCACTCGGATAGTAAGAACAGAATTCTGAACGCCGGAGCGTTTATAAAACGCGGCAAATCGTGACAGGAGGAGGCTTTACATGACCCAAACACGTATCCTTTTTGTCTGCCACGGGAACATCTGCAGAAGCGCGGCGGCTGAAATGGTAATGAAAAAGCTGATCCGGGAGGCGGGGCTTGAAAAGCGCGTCCTGGCCGCCTCGGCGGCGGCGACGACGGAAGAGATCGGAAACGACATTTACCCGCCCATGAAACGCGTGCTGCTTGCGCACGGCGTGCCCTGCGAGCCCCATGCCGCGCGGCTGCTCACGCGCGCGGACGGGAAGGCCTATGACCTGATCGTCGGCATGGACGCGGAAAATCTGCGGCACATGCGCCGGATCCTGGGGGCCGATGCCGAAGGCAAACTGCATCTTCTGATGGAATATGCCGATGCCCCCGGCAGTGAAGTGGCCGACCCCTGGTATACCCGCGATTTCGAGAAGGCGTACGCGGACGTGCTCGCGGGCTGCAGAGGGCTGCTGGCAGCCGTCGCCGGAGCCTAAACCCTCCCAAGTCAAAAAACTGCAGCCAATAAACCATTGACCGACCCGATAAAGGAGACATAAGCCGATGACGCACATCTGGTACGCATCCCAGGTCTGCCCGCTGCCGGAGGATATCGCAAGGCTGGAGGGCGCGGGCGAATTGGACGAAGCGCTGCGCCTGATTGGCCATAAACTGTCAAGGCCGCTGCCCGAAATGCTGAAACAAAGGCTGGAAACCGAAAAACAGCTGCTTTTGCAGCGGGCAGCGGAGTACACCCTTTCTGACGGCGCACTGCTTGAGGAATTGAAAGAAAAAGTGGAAGGCTTCACCCCCCAGGAGCTTGACGAAATGCTGCTTGGGGGAAAGCTCGATTTTCTGTATGTAAACGGAGAGCGGCGCTATTTCAGGCGGCTGTGCGATTCGGTCATCAAGACCACCCCTGCGCTGCAGGCACGGTGCAAAGCAGGCACCGCCGCCTTCAGCCGGCAGGCGCTGGACGATGTAATCGCCCGGATGACGGATCACGACGTCGTTTTCCGCTATCGCCTGCAGACAAAGGTCTTTCTTTCGCCTGAGGAAGCCGGGGCCCTCTGCCGGGTGCACCTGCCCGTCGCTGCGCGCAGCATGCAGCAGGAGGCGGCGCAGGATCTGCAATGCTCGGTTTCGCTTTCCCATGTGGATGAGGAGGACGCCCCGCAGCGCACGGCGTTCTTTGAAACCGCGGAAAAGGAAGCGGTGCTTGAGCAGACCGTGGTTCAGCACCCTTTGTATGTGGACGCGCTGAATGAAAACGTGCATCGCGTCGTCTATCCATCAGCAAGGCCCCCCGCCCCGGAGGACCTGGCGGAGCAGCTGCCCCACCTCGCCTTTACGCCGTATCTGCGTTCCCTGGCAGCACAGGTGCGCGGCGCGCAGACCGATCCCGTGCGCATCGCCTGGCAGGTTTACGCCTTCATCACAGAGCAGGTGCACTACGCCTTCATGCCGCCCTACCGGCTGCTGCCCTCCGGCGCGGAATACGCCGCGGTGAACCTGCGGGGCGACTGCGGCCTGCAGGCCCTTCTGTTCATCGCCCTCTGCAGGATTAACGGCATCCCGGCCCGCTGGGAGAGCGGCCTGTATGCCGGGCCGGACAGCATCGGCAGCCACGACTGGGCCGAGTTTTATTCCGAACGCCTCGGCTGGCTGCCCGTGGACTGCTCCTTTGGCGGCACCGCCGCACGGGCGGGCAACGAAGGGCGGCACCGTTTTTATTTCGGCAATCTGGACCCCTGGCGCATGGTCGCAAACCGGGCGTATTTTGCGAATCTCACCCCGGAAAAGCGCTTTCCCCGGAAGGACCCGTACGACAGCCAGACCGGCGAGGCCGAAACCCTGAACGGCCCCCTTATGGGAAACGCCTTCCGGACGGAAACGAAGATGCTGTGGTGGGAGGAAACCCCATCCGCTTCCACCTGACAGACGGCGCGGTCAATCCGCTGTCACGGCGCGCTCCTGCCCGCGGCGCTCGACGAACCAGCGGCCAAGGATCACGCCGTCGTCCGGGTACACGTGCTCGAAAAAGAGGTACGTCTCCCGTCCCTGGACGCGCACAGTATACCTGTCGCCAAGCCCGCCGGCCTTGAGCGAGGCCGCGGGGCGCACCTCCAGCACACGGTCGATGGCAAAGCGCCGCCCGTCCTCCCAGGTCAGACGGCGCGGCGTCATGCGGCCGCATTCGTCAAAGCCCACGTCCACGCCCACATACACCTTGACATTCCCCATGGCGTCCTCCTGACAAAAAACGCAAGTTGCGTTTGTATTGTACGGCGCATATTTTCGCCTGTCAATACGCAACTTGCGATTTCTGTTTTTCTGCTTTCGCTTTGAAAGCGGATATGCGGTCACTCGTCCGCAGTGCTGTGCCAGACGATCTTCTTCGCCATCGCCTCCGCGGCATCCTTTCCCTGCAGGGCGCAGAGGATGGTGAGCGCGAACGGCGTGGAGGTGCCCATGCCCTGGGAAGTAATGATGTTCCCGTCCACCGTGACGGCTTCATGGGTGAGGACGGCGCCCGCCGCCGCCACCTTTTCCTCCCAGGAGGGGTTGCACGTGGCGCGTCTGCCCTTCAGAAGGCCAAGGTCCCCCAGCACCGAGGGCGCCGCACAGATGGCCGCGAGCCATTTCCCCGCCCGGTCCGCCCTGACGACCGCGTCGCAGAGCTTCCCGCACGCCTTCAGGTTCATGGTGCCCGGCATGCCGCCAGGCAGAATCAGCATATCGTATGCGTCAAGGTCTGCGTCCGCAACCGTCCTATCCGCCTGGAAGGTGAGGCCGTGGCTGCTCGTCACCGAAGGCGTTTCCTGGATGGAGATCTTGTCAAGGTGAACCCCTGCGCGGAAGCAAAGGTCCACCGGCGTCAGCGCCTCGATTTCCTCGCACCCGTCCGCCAGAAAAATGGCCGCCCTGATTTCCCTGTTTTCCATAGGTCCGTCAAGCTCCCTTCACATGTTTGATCCTATTGTATCCTTCGCGCCGGCATTTGGCAAGCGCCTGTGGCAACTGTCTTGGCAGGCCTTTGGAACTATGGTATAATAGGCCCGTTTGCAGGCGGACGCCTTTGTTTCGCCCCCGAAACCCGTCGCTGATTTCTCCCCGCCGCGATCAAACGCGGCGCAAAACGTCAAAAGAGGTTTTCATGCCGGATACAACCCAAACCAAGCCAACTGAAAAACGCGGGAAAATCCTTTTCCAGCTCCTGGAGGGCTCCAAGCGCTTCTTTATCGCAAGCGTTCTGCTCGGCTGGCTTTCCTCCCTGCTGGAGCTCGTCAGCCCGCAGCTGATTTCCTTCATCGTGGACTCCGTCCTCGGTGAAAAGGTCCCCTCCCTCCCCGCGCCCCTGGCGGGGCTCCTTGCCCGGCTTGGCGGAACTGAGGCCCTCAGGCAGAAGCTGTACATTCCCGCCGTCGCCGTGGTGGTGCTGGCGCTGTTTGCCTGCGCCGCCCGCTGGGCGTTCCGCATGATGAACGCGCACGGGCAGGAGAGCATGCTGCGCCATACCCGCAGAAAGCTGTACCTGCACATACTCAGGCTCCCGCTTTCCTGGCACCACCAGAACCGCACGGGCGACATTATCCAGCGCTGCACGAACGACGTGGAGACCATCCGCTCCTTCCTGTCCGACCAGCTCATCACCCTCATCCGCACGGCGCTGCAGATCATCCTGGCGCTGTACTTCATGATCGGCATCAGCCCCAGGCTTTCCATCGTGACGGCGGTGTTCATTCCCATCACCATCCTCTTCAGCCTGTTTTTCCATAAGCGCATCCAGAAAAGCTTCCGGGTGGTGGACGAAAAAGAGGGCGTGCTTTCCGCCGTGGCCCAGGAAAACCTGACCGGCGTCAGGGTGGTGCGCGCGTTCGGCAGGGAAAGCTTTGAGCGCGAGCGGTTTGAAAAAACGAACGAAGAATACACCGGCATGTGGGACCACCTGATGAAACTGCTTTCAGCCTTCTGGGCCAGCGGCGACGTGCTCAGCGGCCTGCAGCGGATGCTGATCCTGTTCATCGGCGCGTCTTTCTGCATCGCGGGGCAGATGACGGTGGGCCAGTTCATCGCCTTCATCAGCTACAGCGCCATGCTGGAATGGCCCGTGCGCCAGCTCGGGCGCGTCATTTCCGGCATGAGCCGCGCGGGCGTGTCCATCGACCGCATCGCCTATATCCTGGGGTCTGAAGAAGAGGCCGAGGCAGATATCCCACAGGGGCCGGACATGACCGGCGACATCGTCTTTTCCCACGTCACCTTCGGCTACGGCGAGGAAGGCGACGTGCTGAAAGACGTCTCCTTCACCGCGAAGGCCGGGAAGGTGACCGGCATCCTCGGCTCGACGGGCTCGGGCAAAAGCACGCTCATGTACCTGCTCTGCCGCCTGTACGACCTGAAGGACGGACAGGGCCAAATCACCGTGGGCGGGCACGACCTTGCCAAAATGGACAGGGCGTACGTGCGCAGCCACATCGGCATCGTGCAGCAGGAGCCCTTCCTGTTTAACCGCACGATCGGCGAAAACATTTCCATCGGCGCCGAAGGAGCGGACGGCAGCCTGATCCGCGAGGTTTCCGGCATCGCGCAGCTTGAGGAGACCATCGGGAACATGACCCAGGGCTACGACACCCTGGTCGGCGAGCGGGGCGTTTCCCTCTCCGGCGGGCAGAAGCAGCGCGCGGCCATCGCGCAGACGCTGATCCTGCAGCGTCCCATCCTGCTGATGGACGATTCGCTTTCGGCCGTGGACACGCGCACGGACGCGCGCATTCGCAAAGAGCTCGCCGCCATGCCCAACAAGCCCACCCGCATCCTCATCAGCCACAGGGTGACGACCCTCATGGACGCGGACGAGATCGTGGTGCTGGACAAGGGGCGCGTGGTGGAAAAGGGCACGCACCAGGCCCTGTACGCGCAGGGCGGCATGTACCGCAAAATCTGCGACCTGCAGTCCCCTGAAGGAATCGGGGGTGGAGAAGCATGACGGAAAACAAAAAGACGGGCGAAAACAAACACCTTCGCCTCTTCGGCATCCCAAGGATTCTTCCTTATACAAAGCCGTACCGGAAACAGATCGCGGTCATGGTTTCCCTTGGCGTGCTTTCAAGCCTGGTGGATTCCATTTATCCGCTTTTCAACCGGCACGTAATCGACCATAACATCGCCCTTGGCACCACGGACACCTTTCCCCTGCTGATCACGCTCTATGCGCTGGTGCTCGTTTTCCAGGTGGTGAACAACTATTTCTCCGCCTACCTGTGCAGCCGCATGGAGCTTTTGACGAACCGCGATCTTCGGAACGCGGCCTTCAACCACCTGCAGACGCTCTCCTTCAGCTATTTCAACCAGAACAGCGTCGGCTGGATCCACGCCCGCGTGATGAGCGACAGCGGCCGGATCGGCGAGCTGGTTTCGTGGGACCTGATGGACTTTATCTGGAGCGGCAGCTACGTGGTGTTCGTGCTCGCGGTCATGCTGCTCACGAACCTGCGCCTTGCGCTGCTTGCCATCGCGGTCATCGCCTGCGCGTCGGCGCTCACCTCCTTCTTCCGCCGCCGGCTGATTCGGCAGAACCGGAAGGTGCGCGAACTGAACTCCGCCATTTCCGGCGATTTTAACGAGGGCATCACCGGCGCCAGGGTCATCAAGACCCTGCATGTGGAAAAGCGCATGGCCGCAGATTTCGGCAAACGCACGGAGGACATGCACAGGCAGTCCCTGCGCGCGTCCCGCCTGAGCGTCACCATCGGCACGCTCGTTTCCTTCGCCGGCTCCCTCACGCTGGCCCTCGTCATCTGGCGCGGGGGCGAAATGACAAGGCAGCAGATCCTGGAGCTGGGCACGCTTTCGGTGTTCATGTCCTACGCCATCAGCGTGATGGACCCGCTGCAGAGCTGCATCAACGTGCTGACGGCGCTCACCAACGTGCAGGTGAACATCGAGCGCTTTTCAAGCCTGATGGACACAAAGAGCAGCGTGTCGGACACGCCGGAGGTGATCGCAAAATACGGCGACACCTTCCAGCCGAAAAAGGAAAACTGGGAAAAGCTGATCGGCGACGTGAAGTTTGACGACGTCACCTTCCGCTATCCCGACGGCGACAGGAACGTGCTGGAGCACTTCAGCCTGCACGTGGCCGCGGGCAGCAGCGTGGCCATCGTCGGCGAAACGGGCGCCGGCAAAACCACGCTTGTGAATCTGGTATGCCGCTTTTACGAGCCTACGCAGGGCCGCGTGCTCATTGACGGGCGGGACGCCCGCGAGCGCAGCCAGCTGTGGCTGCATTCCTCCATCGGGTATGTTCTGCAGACGCCGCACCTCTTTTCCGGAAGCGTCAGGGAAAACCTTCGTTACGGGTGCCCGGACGCCAGCGACAAGGCCATCTGGGACGCGCTGAAGCTGGTCAGCGCTGACAGCGTGGTATTGAAAATGCCAAAGGGCCTTGACAGCGACGTGGGCGAGGACGGCTCCATGCTCTCCACCGGCGAGCGGCAGCTGCTTTCCTTCGCGCGGGCGCTGCTCGCGGACCCGCGCATCCTGGTGCTGGACGAGGCCACGAGCAGCGTGGACACGGTGACGGAAAAGGCCATCCAGAAGGCCATCAAAACCGTCACGCGCGGCCGCACCAGCTTCATGATCGCGCACCGGCTTTCCACCGTGGTGGACGCGGACGTCATTTTGTGCGTGCACGACGGCGTGATCGTGGAGCGCGGCACCCACAGGGAGCTGATGGCGATGAAGGGATATTATTACGAGCTGTTCACGCGCCAGTACGCCGGCCTTTCCGTGGACATTGCCATGCAGGAGGCGTAAGGCGCCCATGGGAAAGCGATTTTACCGTTTTATCGTTCCGGCAGCACGCCTTGTGACAAGGCGCGTCACGACCGAATGGGAAGTGCCCTTTGACGGGGAGCCCTGCGTTTTTGTGTGCAACCACGAACGGGCCAGCGGCCCCATCCGCATGGTGATGGACTTCCCGGAGATGAAAAACAGCCGCATCTGGATCTTCGCCGATCCCCTGGACCGCAAAAGCGTGCCGGCCTACGTGCGGCAGGACCACTGGTGGCGGGAGGACGCGAAGCTCGCGCCATTGTACAACGCCGTCATTCCGCCCGCGGTTTCGCTGGTGCTGCCGCCCATTCTGCGCTCCATCCCCCATGTCGCCGTGTACCACGACGCCAGGGCCGTCAGCACTATGCGCGAGAGCATGAAGGCCCTGAAGGGCGGGCAGAACCTGATCATTTTCCCGGAGCTGCCCACCGGCTACCACGAGCACGACACGGCGAAAATCAACGAAGGGTTCCTCTATATTCTGGATCTGTACGAAAGGGCGACCGGCAAAGCGCTGAAAATGTGGCCCGTGCACCTGGATATGCAAATGCATGCCTTCCGCGTGAAAGCGCCCATCTGTAAAGCGCTTTCCGTCCCGCTGCAGGAGCAGGTGCCGGAGCTTTGCGAGCGCATTCTGGACGGCATTTTTGAAAGGACCGGAGGCGGACATGTTTGACAAAGCCCTGTTTGAGCGGGAAGCCGCGCGCCTGATCGGCGCATTTTCCGGCACCGCAGCCTACAGCATCCGATCGCTTGACGGCAGGGTGCGCGTGGAATATCAGCCGGAATTGCTTCTGGAATCGGCAAGCGTCGGGAAGACCTTCATCCTGGGCGCGGTGCTGGAAGCGTGCGCCCTGGGCCGCGAGCGCCTTGACCGCATGCTCACCTTAAAGGAAAGCGATATCACAGGCGGCAGCGGTACCCTGTGCCATCTTACCCCCGGGCTGACCCTTTCCGTGCATGATACCGCCATGCTGATGGTGATCACATCGGACAATACCGCGACGAACATGATCCTGGACCTGCTTGGCGGCGCGGAGGCAGTGAAAACGCATATGGTTAAAAACGGCGCCGCCGTCTCCCGCGTGAACCGCAAAATCACAGGCGACCCCGCCGTGATCGCCCGCGGCCCGTTCAGCCAGGCGACGGCCGGGGAACTTTCCGAATACCTTTTCCGCATGGAAAGCGGTCAGGTTCTGCCGGATAAATACCGGGCGGTGTTCGACGACATGTTCCTGCGCCAGCAGTACAAGAACTTCTTTCCCCGCCGCCTGCCGCTTGCGGATTTTTCCGCGGACGAAACGAACGGACGAATCCTTTGCGGCTGCAAGACCGGCTTTACCAGCGGCACGCGCGCAGACGCGGGCTTTCTGCGCCTGGATACAGGCGCAGAATGGGTGTACGCCGTGCTTTCAAACGGCTGCGCGGATCCGGGCTTTTCCCCGGACAACGAGGCCAATGTGCTTTTTGCAGGCCTCGGGAGCCTCTGGCTGCGGGCATTGGGCACGGCCTGAGATCCATTCCGGCGCGCAAAAAGCCCATCCGGGGCAGAAGGCGCCTGAAGAAAAGCGCTTAATTGTTAGAAAATCGTTACAATTATGAAGTTTTTGTCACATTTCCTGTTATTTCCAGCAAAAACAGGCGCTGAACGGGCCAAAAATTGCCCGACAGGCCTTGCGGCGCAAGGGGTTTGCGATTGTGACGAAATTGTGTTCACAGTTTGTTCAAATTTTTTCCAAAAAACATTCACAAACCCTTGCATTTCCCTTTCCCGCATGCTATAATGCAGCTGTTCTTAAAATTCAACCGGCCAAGAGCCGGGAATTAGGAGGAGACAGTTATGAAAAAGACACTTGCTCTGATCATGGCTCTGGCTCTGGTCCTGTGCAGCGCTTCCGCGTTCGCAGCCCGTGAGAAAGACGCCTACACCTGGGCCAAGGCCCTGCCCGATGGCGCGAAGTTCATGTTCGACTACAGCCGCATGCAGCCCGTGCCCGCTGTGAAGCTCAAGAATGGCTATGTGTTCTATGATCTTCAGACCACCAGCGCTTCCACCAGGAATAGCAACATTCAGGTTATTACCACACCTGGTGTTCCGAATGATGCTATTCTGAAAGTTAATAATGATGGAAAGCCCTATCTGGTCAACTTTGCAAACATGTCAAAAGCGGAAATTGCTTACTGGAATGAAAGAATCGACTCCGGTGAGTTTGGTACTCCCTATCAGGTTACTGCTGCTGATGCTGCTGCCTTTGGTGTTCCTGCCGGCACTTGGATCATTGACAATCAGTATGTCGGAGTTGGTGGCAAGTCTGTAAGTCCCGATAGTATTTTCTATCCTGTTAATTTTGATAAAACTCCTGATGACAAGGCTACCGATCATGATTACGAAGACCTTTATTTCAATGCTCCCAATGGCAGGAATACGAATGCTGTAGGTACTACTTACACCAATTATGATGGTGTTGAAACCTTCTATCCCGCAGCTACTTCGCCCCTGACAAATGCCAAAGGCGATAAAGTAGCTTATGAACAAGATGGTCTCGAAGCCACCTTTACCTGGACGCCTACCTCTACTTCTACTCCCTACCAGGTTGGCATTGAATACAAGTACAGCCCTGTCGCTCCTGACAGCAAAGAGTGGAGTGCTGCAGAAAAGAGCACCATGGTTCCTGTTATGGAAAACGGACAGCCCAAGACCATTACCGATGATCAGGGCAAGAAGATGTACGTGTATGTGAACAAGGAAGTTTCCAACACGCCCGCCGCCAATGTTGCATCCACCAC
>CAMOIA010000035.1 GCA_946615785.1 uncultured Clostridia bacterium | reverse complement strand
GGAGGTAGTACAGGCGTTTGGTATAGGGCAGCGGGCGGTAGATATACAGGTTGTCCTCATAAAACGTGTGGGCGGGCAGCACAAGATTCATGCCGCGAAGAAGCGCCGTCCGGTAAGTCAGGGAGTGGATCATGAACTGCTTCCACATGGGGAAGGGGTGCACCGTCTCCCAGGTCATTACGGTGTCTGTTTTAAGCTCGTGGTTGTAGTGCACGGCAAAGACGGCGTTTCCGTCCTCATGGTCATAAACGTAGTCGTTTACGATCAGGTCAAGCGCGCTGTCCGCGTCCGCGTGCGACCGCAGAATGTCCAGCAGGTGGGAAAGCGCCTCAGGGTCGAGGCGGTCGTCAGAATCGACGGATTTGAAATAGATGCCCAGCGCTGTGCGGATGCCCTGGTTCAATGCTTCGCCGTGTCCGCCGTTTGGCTGGTGGATGACGCGAATGATGGATGGGTATTCCCGCATCAGTCTGTCCGCGATGGCGGCAGTGCTGTCCGTCGAGCCGTCGTCCACGATCAGCAGGTCGATTTCGTCCCCGCCCGGCACAATGGAACGTACGCAGCGCTCCAGATACGCCTCGGAATTATAGCAGGGGACAGTGATGGTAATCAGTTTCATGCGTTCCTCGGATCAAACCGCGCCTTGCGGCGCTGTTTTATGGAAAGGCGGCCCTCAGGGCAGAGGGCCGTTGCTCTCCTCAAGATATTTTGTCAATTTGCGTTTCACGCGCTGCAGCGCGTTGTCGATGGATTTGACATGCCTGCCCAGGTGCTCGGCGATTTCCTGATAGCTCTTTCCGTCCAGGAAATCCGCGAGCGCCTGCAGCTCAAGACCGCTCAGAAGCGCGTTCAGCTGGGTCTGGATGTTTCCGAGGTCTTCTTTGCTGATGAAGAGGTCTTCGGGGTTCGTAACCCTTCCCTCGATCACGTCCAGCAGCGTCCGGTCCGATTCTTCGTCGAACACGGGCTTGTTCAGGGAAACATAGCTGTTGAGCGCGAAGTGCTTCTGCCGGGTCGCCGTTTTGATGGCGGTGATGATCTGGCGTTTGACGCACAGGTCGGCAAAGGCCCGGAAGCTGGTCTGCTTTTCGGGTCTGAAATCCCGGATCGCCTTATACAGGCCGATCATGCCTTCCTGAACGATGTCCTCATGATCCGCGCCGATCAGAAAATAGCTGCGCGCTTTGCCGCGGACGAAATTTTTGTATTCGTCCAGCAGATACACCATTGCGTCGCCGTCGCCCGCCTGGCAGAGGGCGACGATTTCCTCGTCGGTCAGATCGCCGTATCGGCTTTCGTTCGTCCGGTCCTGTCTTGTTGGCTTTTCAGACATGGTGGTCCTTCGTGTTATCGCGTACCCTGTACGGCGTACATCAGGATGCCGGCGGCGACGGAGGCGTTGAGCGAATCCACCGCGCCAGTCATGGGCAGGGACACCGTATGGTCGCATTTTTCAAGGGTCAGGCGGGAAATGCCGTCGCCTTCCGAGCCGATCACCAGCGCGACCGCGCCGGAGAAATCGACCTTTCTGAAGTCTTCGCCCTTCATGTCCGCGGCAAAGAGCCAGATGCCCTGCGCTTTGAGCTGGTCGATGGTGCGGGCGAGGTTCGTGACGCGGGCCACCTTGATTTTTTCGATGGCGCCGGCGGAGGCCTTGACGGCGCTGGGGGTCAGCCCGACGGCGCGGCGCTGCGGCACGATGACGCCGTGTGCGCCGACGCAGGCAGCGGTACGGATGATGGCGCCAAGGTTCTGCGGGTCGGTAACGCCGTCCAGGATGATCAGGAAGGGCTTTTCGCCTTTTTCCTCAGCGTCCCGGAGCATGTCCTCCACATCGTAGTAGCGGTATGCGGAGGCGAAGGCGAGCATTCCCTGGTGATTGCGGGTAATGTCGTCCAGCCGGCTGCGTTCCACCACCTGCACGGGAATGTGGGCCTCTTTCGCCATCATCACAATTTCGCGCGCGGTGGCGGAAAGGTCTCCTTTGGCGACCAGCAGCTTTTCGATGTCGCGCCCGGAGCGGATGGCTTCACGGATGGGATTGCGCCCGCTGAGCAGGTTTTCAGGCTCGCCGGGCCGCTCGTCCTCAAAGACGGGCTTTGGAGGCCTTTGCGGCTGGGGGCGCGGGAAATCCCGCTGCGGCTTCGGCGCGGGACGGCCTTCCGGACGGGAGGGACGGTCGGAGAATTTGCGGTCGCTGCGTCTGCTGTTTGTCGGGTCAAAGCGGTCGTCTTTGGCAGCCTTTGCGCCGTATGCGCCGCCGCGCGGCACGCTCTTACGGGGCTTATAGCCTTCTTCCTTGGCGGAAGCGGCTTTTTTTCCGCGGCCGTAATCGGCCCCTTCGTCGCGCTTCCATTCCTTTGCGTCTTTCTTCAGGTGATCCTGCCGGCTCATGGGGCGGCGGGACATGGAATCATAATATGCCATGGTGTTTTGCTCCCATCAGGTATTTTATCGTGTTATGGTTCTTCTTTGCTTGCGAGGGCTTTGAAAAACGTCCGTTTTTCAGCGGCCCGTCCGCAGGATTTGGCGCCTTCCGGGCAGGCTGCGCGCACACAGCCGGGCCCCGCGTTTTCGAAAATGACGGGCGAAACCTGTTTGCAGATGCGCAGCATTTCGATGGCCAGCGCCCGAATCTCCCACTGTGCGCGTTCACAGGTGCGCAGGGAGAAAAAGTGCAGCAGCTCCCGGCAGTTCATGGTCATGGTCAGTTTGGTTTCACAGGCGTTGGGCAGCACAAAGCGGGCGTCCTCGTTTGCCCTGGCGCCGCCGCCGAGCCGCTCCTGCCAGGCAAGGTACCATTTCCGGCAGGTTTCCATCTCGCTTTCATATTCGCGCACCGCCTCTTCTCCGAGCGCCTCGACGGCCGGGGGAACGATATACGCAAACTTTTCGCCAAGATCCACGTAGCGCTGGCTCTGCACGCTGAAGGAGGCGATGCGGTGCCGTGTCAGCTGCGCGAGCAGGGACCTTGAGACCCCTTCCACAAAAAAGGTAAAGGAAGCGTGCTCCAGGACGGAAAGGTGGCCGGAGGCCATGATCCGGCGCAGAAACGCCCCGGGTTCGTGCTCCGCGGCCCACTGCGTCAGCGCGTCGGCGTCCATGTCGCTGTAGCAGGTCCTGGCAGCCATGGCGCAGGTTTTTTCGACATCCGGCGTATGGGTGACAAGGCGAACCTTCAGTCGGGTTTGAGGCATGCTGATTCCTCCTCCTCGCGTCCGATCTCGAACAGATCCTGCAGACGCCCGGCCTGGCCGGTGATGAACAGATATCCGTAAAGCGCTTCCAGGGCGGTCGCCGCGCTGTATTCCTGCGAGCTTGCCGAGTGGGGGGCGCTGTGATGCGGGTGGGCGTTGCGGCCCCGCCTGACGATGTCCGCTTCTTCCGGGGTTAAACGGTCCTGGATGCGCTGCAGGGCGCGGCACTGCGCCTGCGCATTGACTTCCGCCGTGCACAGGCGGTGCATGTCGCTCAGCCTGAGCGCCTTTTCAAGGCGGCTCGTCCGGGACAAAAGGGCGTGTACGGCGTCGCCGATATAGGCGAGCGCCAGAGGGTTCATTTGCCGCGCGGCCTCAAAAGGGGCGCAGGGTTCCATCTTCAGCGTCATTTGCTTGCCGTCTTGGAATAGGAGGACGGGCTCATGCCGACGATGTTCTTGAACGCCTTTGAAAAGTGGTAGGGATCGCTCATGCCGACCTCAATGCCGCTTTGTCTGACCGTATAGCCCTGCTTGAGGAGCACCTTCGCGCGTTCCATTTTGCAAAAGAGCTGATAGCTTTGCGGCGGCATGCCGACCTCGGAAACGAAGCGCTTGCGGAAGGTCTCCACGGGCATGCGGGACAGCGCCGCCATATCGGCCAGGGAAAAATTATCGCGGTACTGGTTTTTGCGCATGGCGTCCACGACCTTGGCGATCTCGTGGGAAAGCACGGCGTCCATGGCAACGGGCTGACCGTTGTGGGTGGCGAGCATGGCCCAGAGCAGCTGCTGCAGCTGCGCGGAAGAGGATTCCATCGCGTCCTGCAGGCGGACGGTGGCCTGTACGATGTGCTTGGCCAGGTTCAGCTGCGTGGGCAGCGCGCCCTGCTTCATGGCCTTGTTGGCGATCGCGCCGAGCTTGAGCATGAATTCGCCCGCGAGCGCTCCGCCGACCATGATCCACACGATGCGGCTTTCCTGCAGAATTTCCACATTCACGGGCAGGTTTCCCGGAGAGAACATGCAAGAATCCCCGCCGCCGAGCTGCAGCTCCGTGTTGTCGTAGTTCAGAAGAAGGGAGCCGCTTTCCACCGCGAACCAGGTCCAGTGGTTCAGCGGACGGATGCGCTGGGAAGAGCACTGCAGCATCGCGGTGCCCGCGGCGTGAATGAATACGCCGGAAGCGCTTGCCAGGGCGTCAGGGGTGTGCGTGCCTTCGACGAGCACGGCGGGCGTTTCCGCCGCGTTTTCATCAAAAATAAACAGAATGGAATCGGACATGGACGAACCTCCTCTTGCGTAAGGGCTGCTCCGGCGGTTTGCGGGAAGCAGATAAAAAGCCGTCTGCGGTTTGCCGGTCAACCCCTTCAGAGGCATGGGCGCCCGCATGATCCTGCCTATTCTACGTCCCAAAAGATACATTGTCAATATCGTTCACCAAATTTTACATATGTTTTTTGCACGCTGAGGGCGCAAACCGTGGCGGCGCGGCGGAATTTGGTGTATACTTGGCTCAAACAAAGCATCGGGAGGCGAGCATGAAGGAACTGCGCTGGCAGGTTGGCCCTGAGGACGACGGGAAGACGGCGGAACAGGTGTACAGGACGCGCCTGGGCGTTACCCGCGGCATGCTCAGCCGATTAAAGTTTCATGACGGCCTGTTTCTTGACGGCGCGGGCGTGAGGACAAATGCGCGCGTACACGCGGGACAGACGCTGGTCGCGGTTTTTCGGGACGACAAACCGTCCTGGGCGGGACTGCGGCCGAGCGACGTTGCGTTTGGCGTCGCGTTTGAGGACGACGATCTGTTGGTGGCGGACAAGCCGGCGCCGCTTCCGTCGATTGCTTCCGCGGTCCAGTCGGGGGACACGCTCGAAGGCGCGGTATACCGCTATTTCGGGTTTCCGGATTCTTTTGTGTATCGGCCCGTGAACCGGCTGGACAAGGGGACGAGCGGGCTGATGGTGATCGCCAAAAACGCTTTTGCGCAGGCCGTTTTGCAAAAACAGCTGCACCGCTCTTTTGAACGCACCTATCTTGCCGTCACAGACGGCGTGCCGGACAGGGAACTGGGCAGCATTATCCTTCCGATCCGGAAAGGGGAGGGCGTCAGGCGCCAAATTTCGGCGGACGGGCAGGCGGCACGGACGGATTATCGGGTGCTGTGCGCCCAAAATGGCAGGGCGCTTCTTTCCATAAAGCTGTATACGGGCCGCACGCACCAGATCCGTGTGCACATGGCGGCCATCGGCTGCCCTGTGACGGGCGATTATCTCTACGGTCAGCCGCATCCTTCCCTTGAAGGGCGCTTTGCGCTGCATTCCCATACGGTCGCGTTTGCGCATCCGACGACGGGAGAAAAAATATGCTGTGAGAGCGAGCTTCCAAAGGCGCTTGCGCGTCTTCTGGAAACGGAATAAAAAAATCCCGCCCGAAGGCGGGATGGTGAAACACGTGAAATTACTTGATTTCGACGGTGGCACCGATCTCGGCGAACTGCGCCTTGATCTTTTCGGCTTCTTCCTTGCTGGCGCCTTCCTTGAGGGCCTTCGGCACGCCTTCCACGAATTCCTTGGCTTCCTTCAGGCCCAGGCCGGAAACCACTTCACGGACGGCCTTGATGACCTTGATCTTTTCAGAACCGGCGTTGGTCAGGATCACGTCGAATTCGGTCTGCTCTTCAGCGGGAGCAGCAGCAGCGGCACCGGGGGCAGCCACGGCCACGGGGGCGGCGGCGGAAACACCAAACTTTTCTTCCAGAGCCTTGACCAGGTCGTTCAGCTCGAGCACGGTCATGGACTCGATAGCGGAAATAAATTCTTCATGCGTCATGGTACGCATCCTCCATTTCAAATCAATTGTCAGATCAGCAGATTGCGCTCGGAAGCGGCATCAGGCGCCGGCTTCCTCCTTTTTCTTGGCGATGGCATCCAGGGCGTACACCAGGTTTGAGACCGGTGCATGGATGGAGCCCACCAAACGGGCCAGCAGCACGTCGCGGCCGGGGATCTGGCTCAGGGCCTTCAAACCGGCTTCGTCCATAACCTCTTTGCCGAGCAGACCGCCCTTGACGGACAGGTTTTCCTTGTCCTTCTTGTTCTTTTCGATGAAATCGTAGATTACCTTGGCGGGGCTGACGGGATCCTTCATGCCGAAAGCATAGGCGTTGGGGCCGGTCAGGTGCTCGTTCAGGCCTTCGATGTTCATTTCGTCCAGCGCACGGTCGACCAGCTTGTTCTTGAGCACGCAGTACTCAACGCCGGCTTCACGGAACTGGTTGCGCAGCTTGGTGACTTCATCCACGGTGATTCCGGAATAATGCACCACCACGACGCTCTGGGCCTTTTCAAACCGCTCCTTGATTTCATTCACGATCTGTTTCTTGGTTTCGTTGGCTTTGCAGACGACTTTTTCAGTCATTGTGTCTTTCACCTTCTTCGCGGCCATATTGAAAGATGCCCCTGCGCTAATGGCACAAGGGCATCTGAAAACATCATCATGCACTTGCGCCTCGGCTGGCGGCATTTGCCATTAAACCCGGGAGGGTACCTGCTGTCTACGGCACAGGCTCTTTCGAGCCGAGTGAAATTATACCGCATGGCTCTGCGTCTGTCAAGCCGAAATTTGGAAGGGCTTTTCTTCTTTGCTCCATTTTGTGCGTAAGGGCAGTTTTTTCTGCAGAATGCGTCTTGACGCGCTCCCGTATCCTATATATAATAAACCCGTTTCACCGCCTGACCATCCTTCATCAACCGACAGCTTCGCACAGCCACAGGCCGTGCGCTCATACTCATACGACCGACTGCGGACGAAACGGTTCCGCGCTCTGCCTGAAGGGAAGGATGTTACGATGCAAGCAGCGGACGTGTTCCCGGTGATCGACCTGAAAAAAACCGGCCGCTCGATTGAGCGGCGCCGGGTCGAGGCCGGGCTGACCGTGCGGGATCTGCAAGCCTATTTCGGGTTTGAGTACCCGCAGGCCATTTATAAGTGGCAGCACGGCGAGTGCCTGCCCACGGTGGACAACCTGCTGGCCCTGGCAAGGCTTCTGAGGGTGTCCATGGAGGACCTCCTGGTGTATGAAGACCGGGAGGTCCATCATTTTGTCCGGAAGACGGTTTTTTGTAAACTGCCGGTTGATTCTTTTCAGGCTGGTTCCGTGGTATGCTGTGGGTGCCTGAGAGCACGGTTTCAGGAAATATGCCAAAGGAGGCGGCTTTGATGACGAATTTCGTTTCCCGGGAAAAGATGAGCAAAAAGGCCCGCAAACAGGCCGACCGCCGGCGCAGGACCCTCTGGACGGTTTCGCCGGTCACAAGAAAAGTGGAAAGCAAAAAGCGGTACGTCCGTCACCCGAAGCATCGCGGGGGCCAGGAAGAGTGAGCTGGCCGAAAGCCTTTTCCGGCAGCCTGGCAATACAGGCTGTTTTTTTGTGCAGCGCTTCGGTTTTCGTATGGAAAACAAAGGTTTTTCACGCATGCCGCGGGCGTCTTTCCGGCGTAGATTGGGCAGGAATGAACGTGAATTTGACAGGAAAGAGGGTTTTGAGTATAATATATACGGCGCGGAATTCCCGCGCGAGATGAAGAGAGGAGCTTTCACGTGAGCAAGAAAAAGCTGTGTCTCGTTTTGACGCTGATGCTGCTGTTTGGCGTGTCCTGCGCGCTTGCGGACGCGGACGCCTGTCTGCCGTGGCTCGACGTGGAATGGGACGAAATCGACACGATTCCGACCGGGAATGTTTATGTGGGCGTTTACGAATGCGCGTACACGATTTCCCTGGATCAGATGCCCGATATCATTACCGGAACGCTTGTGCCTTTCGACGCTTCCAAGGCGGAGCGGCTGTGGACAAAGGCGCTGAACGACTGCTGGTCGTTCTACGGCGTATCGCCCCTGGAAACGGTGGACGTTGAAACGGGCGAAATGATGTGCCTGTTTGAACAGGAAGATTTCTGCGTATCCCTCCGCTTTGCCGGAAGGGACACGGAAGACCCGAGCATCGAGTTTACGGTCATCAACGAAAAAGAATGACACCCGGACGAAAGTCCGGGTGTTTTTGGAGGGCGCCATGGAAAATGGCATTGTGGTCTTCGGCTCGGCGTTTGTGGATATCAAGGGATACCCCCTTTCCATGTATATCCCGGGCGGCAGAAACGTCGGCCGGGTTACACAGGTGCACGGCGGCGTGAGCCGCAATGTGGTGGAAGATATCGCCAACGTCGAGCTGCGTCCGACCTTCGTCAGCGTCGTTGACGAGGGCGGGCTGGGCACGGAAGTGATCGAAAAGCTGAACCGCCACAAGGTGAACACGCGCTATGTCCGCCGTACGCCGGGCGGCCTTGGCACCTGGCTTGCTGTTTTCGACAATTCGGGCGACGTGACCGCCTCCATCAGCAAACGGCCGGATCTTTCCGGCATTCTGGACATCCTGCAGGAATACGGGGACGAGATCGTCGGGAATGCGGACAGCCTGGTGGTGGAGATCGACATGGAGAGCGACGTGCTGCGCAGGATCTTCGGTCTGGCGGAAAAGTATGGGAAGGCCGTGTATGCCGTCGTTTCCAATATGTCCATCGCCTTTGAAAGACGTGACCTCATCAAACAGACCGCCTGCCTTGTATGCAATCAGCAGGAGGCGGCGATGCTTTTTTCCGAGGATCTGACGGCCCTGACCAAGGAGCAGATCCAGGCGATGCTGCCGGAAATGATCCAGCGCGCCGAAATTCCGCGCATCGTGGTTACGCTTGGCGGGGAGGGCGCTGTTTACGCAGAGCGGAACGGTGTGTGCGGGTTCTGTCCGCCCCGCGTTGTCGATGTGATCGACACGACCGGCGCGGGGGATTCGTTCTTTGCCGGGGTCGCCATCGGCCTGACCTACGGCAAAACCCTGCCCGTTGCCTGCAATATTGGTACGAGGCTCGCCTCAGCGGTCATCGCGACGCGGGAAAATGTGTGCCCCCGGTTTCTGCCGGCGGAATTCGGCATAGAACGGTAAGAGAGCCTTATCAAAGTTAGCATGCACTAACAAAAAACGATTGACGGGATGGAAAGTTTGATTATACTAATAGGCGAGCGGTTAGTTGAGTAAAACTCAAGCCGGTCGCCAAGAGAAGCTGGTGCGCCGGATCGAAGGATCCGGTTTTTTTGTGGGCCGAGGTTAAACCCATCAAACTAATGCTTTCAGGAATGGGGTGAGCGGATGCTGAAAATGACCTCTTCACAGCTGCGCTGTCTTCTGGCCTGCCAGGAGCTGTGCGGGGCGGGAGAAAGCATTGCTTCCAAGGAAATCGCCGTCCACATGCGTTTGAGCCGGCCTTCTGTGCACAGGCTGCTGGAAGCGCTGGTGCGCGAAGAACTGATTGAGAAAGAACCGTACGGAACCGTGTCCATGCCTGAGCGCGGAAGACTGGTTGCATCGCGCGTGCGGCAAAAGTACGATCGGATGCTGAAGGCAGTCAGGAACATTCCCGAATTTTCCGGCACGGAAGCGGAAGAAGGCGCGTTTCTGCTCGTTTCCTGTCTGGATTTTGATTCTTAAGGATCTCCCGAAAGGGGGAGGAGGCGTACAACATGCGTAAAACGGCCG
>CAMOIA010000034.1 GCA_946615785.1 uncultured Clostridia bacterium | reverse complement strand
GGAATTGCTTTCAAATGCGGCGACAACGTGGATACCGACGTCATCATCCCCGCGCGGTATTTAAACGACCCGTCCCCGGAAAACCTGCGCCGTCACTGCATGGAGGATATCGACCCCGCCTATGCGTCCAATGTGAAAAAAGGCGACGTGATGGTCGGCGGCTGGAATTTCGGCTGCGGTTCGTCGCGGGAACACGCGCCCATCGCCATCCGCGAAAGCGGCGCGCGCTGCGTCATCGCGGCCAGCTTCGCGCGCATTTTCTACCGCAACGCCATCAACATCGGCTTCCCCATTCTGGAATGCCCCGAGGCCGCCGCAAAAATCAATGCGGGCGATACGGTCAGCGTCGATTTTGCCACCGGCGTCATTGTGGACGAAACCACGGGCGAGCGCTTTCAGGCCGTGCCCTTCCCCGCGTTCATTCAGCGCATCATCGAAAAGGGCGGCCTGCTTCCCTACCTGAAAGAGCGCGAAACAGAAGCGTAAAAAAGGAGAAATCGTATGCAAAAGCGCATCGTTCTGGTCCCCGGCGACGGCATCGGCCCTGAAATCGTGGGCAGCGCCGTCAGGGTGCTTGAAAAAATCGCAGAAAAATTTCATCACGAATTCCTGTTTGAAACCGTTCTGGCGGGCGGCTGCGCCATCGACGCCACCGGCGAACCCCTGCCGAAGGAGACGGTGGACGCCTGTCTTGCCAGCGACAGCGTGCTTCTTGGCGCCGTAGGCGGCCCGAAGTGGGATACCCTTCCGGGCGCCGTCCGGCCGGAAAAGGCATTGCTTGGCCTTCGCAGCGCGCTCGGGCTGTATACGAACCTGCGCCCGGCAAAGCTCTACCCCGCCCTGAAGGACGCCTGCCCCCTGCGGCAGGATCTCATCAGCGGCGGCTTTGACCTGATGATGGTGCGGGAGCTGACCGGCGGCATCTATTTCGGCGAACGCGGCCGCAGGGAAGGCAAATACGGTCCCGAAGCCTACGACACCGAAAGCTACTCCGTGATGGAAGTCGAGCGCATCGCCCGCGCGGCCTTCGACGCCGCGAGAAAGCGCCGGCACAGGGTGACCAGCATCGACAAAGCGAACGTGCTGGAAACCAGCCGCCTGTGGCGGGAAACCGTGCACCGCGTCGCCGCGGAATATCCGGACGTCGAGGTCGAGGACATGCTGGTGGACAACGCCGCGATGCAATTGGTCAGGAATCCCGGCCGGTTTGACGTGGTGGTGACCAGCAACATGTTCGGCGACATCCTCTCGGACGAAGCCAGCCAGATCACCGGCTCCATCGGCATGCTCGCAAGCGCCTCCCTCGGCGCGACCACGCGGGGCATGTACGAGCCCATTCACGGCAGCGCGCCGGACATCGCCGGAAAGAACATTGCAAACCCCATCGCGACCATTCTAAGCGCCGCCATGATGCTGCGCTATGCCTTTGACATGACCGCGGAGGCGGACGATATCGAACGCGCGGTGGACGCGGCGCTAAGCGACGGCCTGCGCACGGCGGACATCGCCGCGAAGGGCGAAAACACCCTTACCTGCACGGAAATGACCGACGCGATCCTTGAGAGGCTGTAAAATGCAATCCGTGATTGGCAGCATGCTCTATCCCGCGCCGGGCGATCCGGTGCTGAAACTGCTCTCTGACGCAGGCACATCGGGCGATGCCGCTTTGTATGCCGAAGCGGCAAGGCGCCTGATCGCCTTTGGCGTGCAGCACGGCCTGGACGGAAACCTCTGGCAGGCCTATCTGGCCGCTCACCTCGTAACGGACGAAAACCCGATCAGCCGCGCCTGCGCGTTCCAAACGCTGCAGGGGTCGCTCAAAACGCTCGCGCTCGCCTGTGCCTGTGTTTGGCGGAAGCTGTATCATTTTGATTTTTCCGCCGCCGGAAAGGAAGCCGCGCCGATCTTTGCCCAGCTTCTGGACATGCGCTATCCCGCCGCCGAAACCGCGGTCGGAAAACGGCTTTTGCCGCTGCGCGATCAATTGGCTGCGGCACAGGATGACGAAGCCTTTCTGACGGCGCTCTGCGAGTATCTTTCCGCCAACGGCAGCGGTCAAAGCGCGCTCTGGCGTGCTTTTTCCGTCGCGAGCCTGGAGCCGCTGCGCCTTTCGCCCATCGACGCGCCCGCGTCCGTCTCCCTTGATGATCTCATCGGCTATGAAAAGCAGAAGCAGGCCATGGTGGACAACATGGAGGCCTTCCTCTCCGGACAGCCCTTCAACCACATGCTGCTCTACGGCGACGCGGGAACGGGCAAAAGCACCAGCGTAAAGGCCCTCCTTTGCATGTATGAAAGCCGCGGCCTCAGGCTGCTTGAAATGCGCAAGCACCAGCTTTCCGCCCTGGGCGACGCGATCCGCATGCTCTCTGGCCGGGCGAACAAATACATGATCTACATGGACGACCTGAGCTTTGAGGAAAACGAAACGGGCTACAAAAACTTAAAGGCCGTGATGGAGGGCGGCGTCGCGCAGGAAAGCGGCAACGTGCTCCTGCTGGCCACCTCCAACCGGCGGCACCTGGTGCGGGAGGACTGGAAGGACCGCAGCGATATGGAGCATGAAGGCGACGTACACCGCTCCGATACCCTGGAGGAAAAGCTTTCCCTCGCCGCGCGCTTCGGCTGCGCGGTACAGTTCGGCATTCCCACCGTCAGGGATTTTGACGACATGGTCTTCACGCTTTACCGCCGGCAGGGCGGCAGAAAGCTCTCCGAGGAGGTTCTGCGCCGGCGCGCCTACGCGTTTGAAATCCGCCACGGCGGCGTCAGCGGCCGCACCGCGCAGCAGTTTGTCAACGTGGTGCTCGCCGAAGAGGCCCGGGAAAACGGCGCGCAGGAATAAAGACGTTCAAAAACCGTCCTGCTGTGCGGTGCCTCGCTGTTTTGTACAGCCTTTCACCGCAAAGACAGCCGGCAAAAATCCGGAGGCTTTCGCTTCAGGGTTTTGCCGGCTGTCTTTTATTAGAAGTTTTCGCTCCGCTTCCCCCAGCGCCGGCCGCGCATTCCAAAGTCCTGCGGGAATTTGTTTTTTCTGCATTTTCAGCCTTGCGCGCAGCCCGTCCCGGGGCTATAATAGCGCCTGTGCGATTTGCACAAAGGAGGTTTCCCAAGCCCTATGGAAATGAATTATTTTCTCTGGATCGCCGTCGCCCTGTTCGCGGGCCTTATGTTTACCCGTGTTTTTAAAAAGCTCGGTTTCAACTTCCCGGACGTCACCGCCTTCCTGATCGCAGGCCTGCTGATCGGCCCCTACGGTCTTGGCAGGCTCAACATTCCCGGTCTCGGTTTTCACAGCTATGAGGACGTGCAGAGCGTATCGCTGATCAACAACGCCGCCCTCGGCTTCATCGCCTTCTCCATCGGCTCCGAATTCCGCCTGTCGGAATTGCGCCGCACGGGAAAGCAGGCCACGTTCATCGGCATTCTCCAGGCGCTGAATGCATCGCTGCTGGTGGACGCCTGCCTGATCGGCCTCCACTTTATCCTGGGCCCGGAAGTGCTGCCGCTGCCCGCCGCCATCACCCTTGGCGCCATCGCCGCAGCCACCGCCCCGGCGGCGACCCTCATGGTCGTACGTCAGTACAAGGCGGACGGCCCGCTTACCAGGCTGCTTCTGCCCATCGTCGCCCTTGACGACGCCGTCGGTCTGGTCATCTTTTCCGTGTCCTTCGGCATAGCCCAGGCCATGCTCGGCGGCATCCTCAACGTCAATTCCATCGTCGTGGAACCGCTGCTGGAGATCGTCTGCTCCCTCGTCCTTGGCGCCGCCCTGGGCTGGGTGCTCGCGAAGCTTGAAAAGCTGTTCTATTCCAACAGCAACCGCCTCAGCCTCACCATCTCCTTCGTTCTGCTCACCATCGCGCTTTCGTTCCTGAAGATCCCGGTCGGCTCGATCACCATCAGCTTTTCAAGCCTGCTGGTCTGCATGATGCTCGGCACTGTGTTCGTCAATCTCTCGGAATTCAGCGAGGATATCATGAAGCGCGCCGAACGCTGGACGGCCCCTCTCAACGCCTGCTTCTTTGTGATCAGCGGCGCGGAGCTGGAACTGAGCGTATTCGGAAGCATTCAGTATGTGCTGATCGGTCTTGTATACCTTCTCGCCCGTTCGCTCGGCAAATACTTAGGCGCGCGGGAGAGCGCCAGGATCAGCGGCTGTGACCATAACGTCGTGAA
Organism: uncultured Clostridia bacterium; assembly: GCA_946615785.1. Taxonomy (GTDB): domain Bacteria; phylum Bacillota; class Clostridia; order Christensenellales; family Aristaeellaceae; genus RUG756. The sequence continues at coordinate 5,679 of CAMOIA010000034.1, read as the reverse complement.
ATACCTTGGCATCACCCTGCTTCCGCAGGCAGGCGTGGCCCTTGGCATGTGCGTGGCCGCGCAGGCGCTCGGCGGCGACGAGGCTTCGCTGATTCGGAACGTAACGCTCTTTGGCGTGTTCATTTACGAGCTGGTCGGCCCGCTGCTCACCCGCAACGCGCTCATGAAAGCCGGCGAAATTCAGGAAAAGCCCCTCGAAAAGCAGAGCCACGCGCGGTTTCAGCAGACAAAGAAATAAACATTCCTGTGGCAAAAGCCGCCCCTTGCTGTCCGCGACTGCATTTCGCATGCTGCGGCCCGCGGGGGCTTTTTTCACACAAACGCCGCTAAGAATCCGGCCCGGGTTTATGTACAGAAAAAAATCTTTTCATTTTTTCCGTTTTGTTGTATAAATATCCAAGCTGTGTTTTTTACGCGGCGTTGGAGGATGTATGTATCGGATTCTGACAAGCGACGAAGCTGCCGGGCTGATTCAGAACGGCGAAACCATCTGCGTGAATTCCTTCGTGGGCATCGAAAACCCCGTCGAACTGCACGAGGCCATCTACCGCCGTTACCATGCGACCGGGGAGCCCCGCGACCTGACCATGATATCCAGCGCGGGCTTTGGCGTATGGGACCCTGACCGCTCCGCGGAGGGCTATATCCGCGAGGGCGCGGTCAAAAAGCTGATCTGCGGTCATTTCGGCGCCATGCCCTCCACCAAGCACCTCGTGCTGGAGGATCGGTTTGAGGCGTACAACCTGCCGCTTGGCTGCATCAGCCACGCCATCCGCGCCCAGGCCAGCGGCATTCCCGGCGCGCTGAGCAAAGTGGGCCTGGACATTTTTGTGGATCCGCGGCGCGAAGGCCCCGGCATCAACAGCCTTTCAAAGGATCAGACCCTTGTCAAGGACGTCACGGTGGACGGGGAAGAATACCTGTATTATCAGCTGCCCAAAATCACCACGGCGCTCATCAAGGGCACCGCGGCCGACCGCTTCGGCAACATTTCCTTCGACGACATGTACATGTCCGGCGACGCGCTGTCCATCTGCCAGGCGGTGAAGGCGAACCGGGGCAAGGTAATCGTGCAGGTGGACCGTCTGGTGACGACGCACACCCGCCCCAGGAACACCATCATTCCCGGCTGCCTAGTGGATGTGATCGTCCAGGCGGAGCCCGAAGCGCGCCCTGTGGCCTTCAAGGCGCTGACCGGTTCCTTTGCCATCCCCTACGAGGAATGGAAGGGCTGGCAGGAAATGATCGACGATCTGTCCATGGCGCGCACAAAATCCAACCCCGCCTACAACACCATCGGCCGCCGGGCGGCAAAGGAGCTGCACGAGGGCGACATTGTGAACATCGGCATCGGGATTCCGGAAACCGTGAGCCGCTACGCGCGCAAAAACGGGCTGCTGGACAAGATCACCATGACAGTCGAATCCGGCGGCATCGGCGGGTTCCCGGCCTCTGGCACCGTCTTTGGCGCCATGATCGGCGCGGCCTCCGTATACGACATGGCCAACCAGTTCGACCTGTATAATTCCGGCGGGCTCAACATCTGCTTTATGGGCGCGTTCGAGGTGGACCGGCACGGCAACGTGAACGCGCACCGCGGTCCGGAAACCTTCAGCGGCATCGGCGGGTTTGCGAACATCACCGCCAAAACGCCCACCGTGGTTTTCTGCCTCACCTTCAACACCAAGGGCCTTGTGATGGAGCGGAAAAAGGACGACGTGACCATCATTCAGAACGGCGAAATCCCGAAATTCGTCAACGAAGTGCGCTCTGTCAGCTTTTCCGCCGTGCGGGCACGCAAAAACAAACAGCGCGTATTGTATGTGACCGAACGCTGTGTTTTCGAACTGACGGATACCGGTCTCTGCCTCCGCGAGGTCTATCCCGGCGTGGACGCGGAGAAGGACATCCTGTCCCTTCTTCCCTTCCCCGTTGAAAGGGCGGACCTTAAATAGCGTTTTGAGTCCCGAAACATCCGCGATACGATCAGGAATGGCTTCCCGCGCCCCGGAGAAGCCGTTCCTTTTTCTGTTAAAAAGCAATCAAACCTGCCTGATCCGGGAAATCGACGCCGGTTCGAACCCGCAGGCCCTGCCGGTTTTCTCTTCGTGGACAAACGGACGATTGCATGGTATACTTTCAACGGTTTGACGATGAAAAATACGCACCGGCAAAAGAAGCTCCACAGGCTTCTTTCCCGGCAGGAAAAAGGCGTAACAGAGGAGGGGACATACATGATCATCGCTGCCATGACCTTCCGCCTGCACGCGCCCTGGGTACACAGCCTGAAGGAAAAGAGAATGGTGGTAAAGAGCCTCGTTTCAAAGCTGCAGAACCATTTTCACGTTTCCGCAGCAGAAATCGACGAGCAGGACACCCATCAGATCATCGTGATCGGTGTGGCGGCCATCGCTCCGCATACCGCGATGGCAGACAGCCTGATGGATGAAATATCCGATTTTGTGGAAAATAACACAGAGGCGGAAATCCTGGACGAGCAGAGAGAAATCCGATGAAAACATACGAATATGACGCCGAAATCCATGTCGATCCTGAAAGCGGCGGCGCATACGTCGCTTTTCCCTTCGACCTCCGCACGGAATGCGGCAAGGGCAGGCTGAAGGTGCATGCGGCGTTTGACGGGCTTTCCTATGACGGAAGCGTCGTCAATATGGGCGTCAGGAATGCAGACGGCAGCGTCTGCTATGTGATCGGCGTCCTGAAAGCCATTCGGACCCGACTTGGCAAGGGCGATGGGGATTTTGTCCATGTGGTGATTACGGAAGCAAAGGAAGAAAAGCCGTGACATCAGATGAAATGCTGTTTTTCGACCGCCATCCGTCCGCGCTGCCCCTGTACGAAAGGCTGAAAGGCAGCATCCTTGCCAGCGTACCCGATGCCCGGATCGAGGTGAAGAAAACACAGATTTCTTTCTTCACGAAGCGCATGTTCGCAGCCATATCCTTCACGCCTGTCCGGAAAGCGAAAGAACGCCCGGAGCCTTTCCTGACGGTGACCTTCGGTCTGCCCTGTCGAGTCACTTCCTCCCGCATCGACGCGGCGGCGGAGCCGTATCCGGGCCGGTGGACGCATCATGTGATGATCGGCTCAGCTAAAGAGGCGGATGGGGAACTGATGGGCTGGATCCGGGAAGCGGCAGCGTTCGCCTCCGGAAAGCGCTGAACAGGAGGAAGATTTCCATGCCGAGGAAAACGATTTTCGAGATGAAAGTATCCGAGGTCTATCCGCTGCTCGTACAGAAAGCGGAACGCAAGGGCCGAAGCAAAGCCGAGGTCGATCAGGTCACGGCCTGGCTCACGGGGTACGATATGACGTCCGCCGACCTGGACGTGACCTATGCGGAATTCTTTGAACATGCGCCAAAGATGAACCCGAGAGCGAGCCTGATCAGGGGCAGCGTCTGCGGCGTGAAGGTGGAAGAGATCGAAGATAAGCTGATGCAGAAGATCCGCTGGCTGGACAAGCTGGTGGACGAGCTGGCAAAGGGAAAGCCGATGGACAGGATTCTGAGGTAAAATACATGTGGAAGTGCCCGAAATGTGGACGCAGGCTCATAAGGCAGGATCAGGATCATGACTGTGTGAAACCGAAGAACGTCGACGAATACATCGCCGCGCAGGACGAGGCCATTCAGCCAAGGCTTGAAGAGCTCCGGAGCCTTCTCCGCTCGGCGATCCCGGACGCTGAGGAACGGATCGCCTGGTCGATGCCCACCTACTGGAAAGGCAGAAACCTGATCCATTTTGCGGCCTCGAAAAGGCACCTGGGCCTGTACCCGGGCGACGAAGCCGTCGCGCATTTCGCAGACGAATTACAAAAATACAATGTCAGCAAGGGAACCATCCGTTTTCCGTATGACGCGGAGCTGCCGGCGGAGCTGATTCAAAGGATCGCCCGCTGGTGCGATGAAACTTATGCAAAAACAGGATCCCAGATGACAGAGAGGAAGCGCACCTGATGTTTAACCAGCACGATATCACCCGGGATGCCCTGATGCTGCACGGCCCTCTGGCCGTTCGCGGCTACGACTGGTGGTGGCATTCCTTCACCGCACAGGACGCTAAAACCGGTGAGGACAAGCCTTTTTTTATTGAATTCTTTGTCTGCAACCCGGCATTGGCGGAGGATGAGCCTGTTCTGGGGCAGAAGAGTGAAAACAAGGCCGCCGGGAAAAAACCGTCCTACCTGATGGTGAAGGTCGGCACCTGGGGCGAGGATGCCTGCCAGCTGCACCGTTTTTTCGCCTGGAAGGACATCACACTGCACGGGGAGGCGCCGTACAGAATCGAAGCGGCGGATTGCATGGCCTGCGAGACGGCGCTCAGGGGCAGCGTAACCATCACGCCCGAAGAGGCTGCCGCTCATCCGGAATGGATGTGCGACGCGGGCGAAATGGCCTGGGATTTGAAAATCGACAAACAGATCGCCTTCAATGTGGGCTACGGGGCCAGCAAGCCCCTGCGGGACGCGGAAGCCTTCGCCATGTACTGGCACGCGGAGGGCATGAAGAGCGCCTACAGCGGGACGATTGCGTTCAATGGCCGGCAGTACACGGTGACGCCGGAACGTTCCTACGGCTACGCGGACAAAAACTGGGGCCGGGATTTCACCTCGCCCTGGGTCTGGCTGTCCTCCAACTGCCTGACCAGCAAAAAGACCGGGCAGCAGCTTCACAACAGCGTGTTCGACATCGGCGGCGGCAGACCGAAGATTTATTTTATGCCTCTCAACCGGCGCTTACTGGGCGTGTTCTATTACGAGGGCAAGGAATACGAGTTCAATTTTTCCAAGCCTCACCTGATGGTGAAAACCGCATTCTCCTTTGAAGAGCACGCGGAAGAGGTCGTCTGGCACGTACGGCAGGAAAACATCCGCGCAGCCATGGAAACAGAGGTGCATTGCCTGAAGAAGGATATGCTGCTGATCAACTATGAAGCGCCGAACGGAAAAAAGTATCACAGGCGCCTGTGGAACGGCGGCAACGGCTGGGGCACCGTCAAACTGTATGACCGGCAGGACGGACAATGGATTCTGGCGGACGAAATCGAGGCCACCCATATCGGCTGCGAATACGGAGAATACTTCCGTACGAAACCATACCAGGCCCAAAGCGCCGGTCAGATTGAAGAACCGGAAGAATGACAATAGCCAGCATCAGGCGTCGATTCACAGGACAAAAGCAGCACCGCCCGGCAGCCCGCCGCTGAAAAGAAAGATGAGGAGCCAACATATCCATGAAGATCCAGGAAATTGCAGTCCGAGACATCCTGACAAAAACCAACCTTCCGGTTTCGGATTTTGCCGTCAACCCCTATGTTGGGTGTACCCATGCCTGCAAATACTGCTATGCCAGCTTCATGAAGCGCTTCACCAACCATCCGGAGCCCTGGGGCGAGTTCGTGGATGTGAAGAGCTGGCCCGCCATCGACAGGCCGGGCAAGTATGCGGGCAAGGAGGCCTTCTTCTGCTCGGTGACGGATCCTTATACTGATCCTGATTAAAAAGGCATTTAGCCTTTTTAATCAGGATCAGTATAAAGCAGCAGGCCTGCAGTTCGGTTCAAACGAGACGGATTGCGGGCCTCTTTTTTGTTTGCTAGCGACTGATAAAAAAAGTTTGAAAAAAACTTGTTGTAACTATTGACATTACATCTTGGGC